>CAYVIA010000021.1:0-16057 GCA_964451485.1 uncultured Gammaproteobacteria bacterium | reverse complement strand
GACGGTACGTGATGATCCGTAATAAGCACATCCAATCCTTCCTTTTTCGCATATTCCACCTCTTCCCGGTTGCGTATGCCCGTATCGACCGTGATGATAAGTTTCGCGCCCATCCTCACGATTTCGTCTATGGCATCCTTATTTAATCCGTACCCCTCGCTCACCCTGTCCGGAATATAGACGCTAACCGTACCCAGGAGCGTCGTAAGCGTTTCATAAAGCACGGCCGAGGCGGTAACGCCGTCGGCGTCATAGTCCCCGTACACGACGATCTTGTTTTTCGCCTTTAGGTGCTTAACGATAATCTCTACCGCCTCCGACATGCGCCCGAACAACCACGGATCATGCGCCCCGCGCTCGTAATCGGGGTATAAAAACTCGTCTATAACGGCTCTCCCCTCATCAGCGCCCGTGCTTTTCCCGATAACTCCCCGGTTATAAAGCAACTGCAAAACAATCCGGTCATATTCCGGGAATTTCCTCCGCAAACCCTCATCGATCTGCGGCAATATTTTCCAAATTTTCTGTTTGGTATTCGACATGCTACAAAAATCCTAATACCAAAAAAACGCACCCAGCGTCCAGATCACCATGGAAAAAATGATAATGGCTGAAATGAATATCCAGACGATTTTCATTACATGTTTACGCTTCATAATTTTATCGTTTAAGTATCTTAACAAAAGTATCCGCCGGAATATCGATCGAACCCTTGCCCGCGGACATCATCTTCTTCTTGCCCTTCTTCTGTTTTTCGAGGAGCTTGCGCTTGCGCGACACGTCGCCGCCGTAAAGCTTCGCCGTGACATCCTTGCGCAGGGCGGATAACCGCTCCCCTGCCACGATCTTGCCGCCCACCGCCGCCTGCAGCTTAATGACGAACATCTGCTTGGGCAGGTTATCCTTGAGAATCCGGACGATTTCCTTGCCGCGCTTATGCGCCTCGTCCTCGTAAACGATGGTAGCGAGCGCCTCGATCGGCTCCTCGGCCACTAAAATATCGAGCTTGGCCACCTGCGCTTCCCGGTAGCCCAGAAGCTCATAATTAATCGAAGCGTATCCGGAAGACACGCTTTTGATCTTATCGTAGAAATCGGTCAGAATAGCGCTCATGGGAATCTCGTAATGGAGTATCATGCGGCTGTCGTCCGTCTCCGCGGCCCCCCGCGCCTCCAGGGAAATATATTCCGTATTTTTGTAAACCCCCCGCTTATCCTGCATCAGCTTCATGATGGCGCCGGTATACCCCTTGGGCGTAATGACATCAAGCGTTACCCACGGCTCCTCCGTCTTTTCGATCGCTTCGGCCGCCGGCAATTTCTGCGGCGTCCTGATAATAAAACTCTCCCCGCTCTTGGGAAAAATTTTGTAAGCCACGCTCGGCACGGTAACGATCAGGTCCATGCCGTACTCCCGGCGCAAACGCTCCTGGAATATCTCCAGGTGCAGGAGCCCCAGAAAGCCGCACCGGAAGCCGAAACCGAGCGCTTCGGAGCTTTCCGGCTCATATGACAGGGCCGCGTCATTTAGTTTGAGCTTGTCTATGGCTTCGCGCAAGGCCTTGAATTCGTTGCCTTCTTTCGGGAAAACACCCGCGAAAACCATGGGCTTGACCTCCGTGTATCCTTTAAGCGGTTTTACCTCCGACAATCCTTTTTGCAGGGTGATCGTATCGCCCACGCGGCATTCGCTCACTTCCTTGAAACCGGTCACGATATAGCCGATCTCGCCCGTATTGAGTCCCTCGGTTGACGTATAGTCGGGGCGGAAAATACCCGTATCGAGCGCTTCGCTTTGCGCGCCCGTGGCTAAAAGGGAAATTCTTTCGCCTTTTTTAACCTGGCCGTCAATAATGCGAACGTAGGCGACCACGCCGCGATACTCGTCGTAATTGGAATCAAAAATTAAAGCCCGCAATGCCTCGTCGGCCTTTCCCGCGGGCGGCGGCACGCGCGCGATCACGGCCGAGAGTATCTCTTCTACCCCCTCGCCGGTTTTGCCCGAAGCACAGATTATTTCGTCCGCGCCGCATCCCAATAAATTCACTATCTCTTCCTTAGTCTTATCCACGCTGGCGGCCGCGAGGTCAATCTTGTTGACTACCGGGATAATCATAAGGTTTTGCTCCATAGCCAAATACAAATTGGCCAGGGTCTGCGCCTGGATACCCTGGGTGGCGTCGACCAATAAAACCGCCCCTTCCACGGCGGCTAAACTCCGCGAAACCTCATAGGAAAAATCGACGTGCCCGGGCGTATCGATAAGGTTAAGCGTATAGCCCTCGCGTTTCATGGTTACGGGCTGAAGCTTTATCGTAATCCCCCGCTCCCGCTCGAGATCCATCCGGTCGAGCACCTGCTCTTTCATCTTCCGCTTCTCGATCGTACCGGTCATCTCGAGCATCCGGTCGGCCAGCGTCGACTTGCCATGATCGATATGCGCGATAATGCAAAAATTGCGTATATTTTTCTGCATATTCTATCCTGATAATAATCATAGGGGCAGCCCTCTGCCCCTCCCAAAAAATATTATGAAAATTTCACGTATACATTAAAATATACATTAAAATGTATACACCTTATTTCATCTCCCCTAATTTAACTTTGACCTCTTTCCGTTCTCCGTTGCGCAGATAAACAATATCGATCTCATCCCCGGCAATACGGCCGTTGATGATCGCTCGCAGGTCGTGATCGGCGTCGAGATTCTGATTATCCACGCTCACGATAATATCGCCATCTTCGAGGCCGGCCGTATCGGCGGCGCTGCCCTTGACTACGGACACGCCGCTTTTATCTTTGGCGATCAAAGCGCCGTTCTCGATATCCGGCGCGCTTCCCTTCGGATAGATAAACTCCGACAAATCGATATAATGGACGCCCAAGGCCGGCCGGATGACGCTCGCGGTCTTGAGCAGATTGTTTATTACCGGCAAAAGACCGCTGATCGGCAATACCGCGCCGTCAGGTCCGATAAAGCCGGCCATATCGCCGTTCAGGTTAAAAAGATACGAACCGTAAAATTCGGAGGCCGGCTCCGTATCGAGGATTATCTCCCGCTCGTATCCGTCGCTCGACCTGACCGCGCCCGCATTCCCGTCCTCGTCCTTCAGGCCGGAAACGGTAGCGGGCCATACCCATCCCTCGCCGTTCTCCGCGAAAATAAGCTGGCCGGCGCCGATCTCGTCCGCTTCCATAAAGCGCCTGACCGGCAGGTCTATAGCCGCAATATGCCAGAAAGAATAACCCGACAGTTCGTCCCGCTTAACGGCGTCCACGGAAAAAATCTTTTTATCGGCGGTAATAATAACGTATTTCCCGAGCGCTAGCTCCGCGGCCCTGGCGGCGGCAACGGCCGGCTGGCCGGGTTTCGCCTCCATCTCGGACGGAAAAAAATCGGAGATAATCCAGCCGTCGCTCGTAATGATAAACCCCTGGGCCAGGGCGTTGCCGGGGTGATAATAATCTTCAGGCATGAACTTTTCGGCCGTGCCGGTGGCTTTCGTGCCCGAAAGAACCGCCGGTGCGGTGGTCGCCAGAGCGGAGAATATGTCCACGACTCCGCTCCTTACCGCCCGGGCGGCGTCCGTTATCTTCGTGTCCTGCTGGACAATGACGTTTTTCGCCCCCCTGATCACCAAACTCGACTCCCCGCTCCCGCCCTGGGAAAGATCGATCTCCCCGAAAAGGGGAATATTGAAATTATTGCCCAGAATATAGACGCGGGCGACAAGCTCGCCGATCATGCCGCTTAAAAGGCCGAAAATAACGGCTATAATCATTACGGTTACGATTCCATTGTTATTTTTTCTCTGCATAAATTAAAGATAATATTAACACTTTCCTCCAAAAATTACAACCATCTGACCGATAACATCACCGCGATCAAGCTTAAAAATCCGAAAATCAGGTATTTTTTGACTGTTCCGGCGTTAAGGGAACCGGATAAATAAAATCGCGTCAATCCGATGATCATGTAATAACAGACGGCCAGGATCAGTCCGAGAATATAATAACTCAGAGGCAGAAAAGATACCGTCCATCCTAATTCGGCCAGGATAAAACCTACGAGCAGAATAAAAATCGCGCCGCGGCGCAAGTCGATCCTATTCGCCCAAAAAACCTGATAAACGATCAGTTCGACAGCCGCGAACATGACCAATATCAACAGCCAGACATTTACGCCCAGAAAGGCCTCTATTCCGTAAACCGAGGAAGCGATAAAATAAACCGCCAGAAAATTTCCATAAACGGAAAGATTAAGTAACACTTCGCTGTTGCTCCGCTCGCTGGCCGGAGAGGAAGAATGCAGGTGATAATAAAGGGCGCGCCAATACAAATACAGAAAAATGATATCCGCCAGGAACATCGGCTGAACGAAGGTCTTGGGCAGAATTACGGAGAAAACGATCAGGCCGGAAGTGAAAACGACGGGCAGGATCGAAAGATCCCACCATCTCTCGCGTTTCGAGCCGGAATGCAGAAGCTGCCTGGAGGCGAATAAAAAAATGGCAACCGTCAATACCGCCGCCACGTAAATCATGGACGGCCAGAAATATATCACCTCCAGCGCCGCTCCGGCGGCCAGGGGGATCAATAGCGGCAAATAACGATTCTTCCTCATATTTTTAAAGTAAGCCGTACCGGTTATCAATTTCTTCCGCTCGATAACGACTCGAAATTCTGCCGCGCTTGGGCCAATAATTTCAACCCGTCATCTTTTTCCGCATTATCGCCGCCGTTGATGAAATTTTCCATCCTGTCGATCGATAGTACCAGGTCGAGATGCGTATCTTTATACCCGGCCACCGGGGCCTTAAGGCCGGATATTCTGCTTTTGATCTCCTCCGCCTGCCGGATTAAATCATTCTGATCGCCCCCCGTTGTCGTGCCAGTACCTATTTCGCCGACCAAAGCGGTATAATCATCCAGGATCTTCGACATTTCCGCCCGATGTTCGCTCTCGACTGCCTGCAAATCGACCGCGGCAACGGTTTTGTCCGGCTCTGTCCGGTTTTCGCTCACGGTCGGCGCTGCCCGGCCGTTATTCTTCGTCCCTTCCATAACCAATGTTTCGGAAGACAAAAGCAAGTAAACGAAAAGCAGAGCGGAAGCGGCAAGAAGAAATAGTAATATTTTCGTCTTTTTGGTCATAACCTTTTATTGTCTTTATGTAATTTTTATATATCCAGAATCACCGTTACCGGTCCGTCATTTACCGAGTCCACCTCCATGTGCGCGCCGAATTCGCCCGTCTCTATTCCTATCCCGGCGCTCCTGATATATTCTACGAATTTTTCGTACATAGGTATCGCTTTTTCCGGTCCTGCCGACTCTATGAAGCTGGGGCGGTTGCCGCGGCGGCAGTCGCCATACAGCGTGAACTGCGAGACCACCAGGATGGCGCCCGACACGTCTTTCACTGATAAATTCATCTTACCGTCTTGATCGCCGAAAATACGCAAATTGACGATCTTCTCCGCCATTTTGGCGATGGCCGTTTCTTCATCGTCTTTATGCACGGCCAGCAAAACCAGCAAACCATGGCTGATTTGCCCGATAATTTTTCCGTCCACGCTCACGCTCGCATGTTTGGCTCTTTGTACCACCGCTCTCATATAAATGATCTTTTTCCCATGTTACATATTTCGTGTTCCATGTTCCATACTTCATGTTTCGTGCTTCATAAAAACATCTTTTCTTCCATCTCCACCCACTCCTCCGCGCCTTCATCCCATTTATAGACCTTAAGCATGGTGGCCTTTTCGTCCGGACTATAAACATACTCCACGGCCGTTTCCGAACCGATGCGCCGCGAATAAGTGGTTTTCTTGTCGATTACCACCGGCTTGGTGATGTATTCCAGCCGCATGCGCCCCAGGGGGCCGGCAAAGACGATATATTCGATATCGACCCCGCCTTCTTCTTCCATGTGGGTTTCTCCCCTGTCCTCCACCTCGAAATTATCGAGGATATTATTTTTTATTTTTTCCCATTTTTCAGGTGTCATATATTAAATTCTACACGTTTATATTATCCGCGGCCTATCCGCGTTTTAATCCGCGTAAATTCCGCGGAAACGTCTTCGCCGCGGATTTAACGCGGACATAGACGCAGATTTTACGCAGAAACGTCCAAATTAACATTTTAATAATACACTGCCTGTGTTTCCATGTCGCGCTTGCGGTTCTTTGCCACCTCTTCGGTAATCAGGCCGCGCGCCAGGAGCATATCGATTGACTTGTTCATGGTGATCATGCCTTCGCTCTTTCCGGTCTGGATAACCGACTGGATCTGCTGAACCTGATTATTTTTTATCAGGTTGGAGATGGCCGTATTATTGATCATGATCTCGCGGGCCGCGATCAGTCCGCCGCCCTTCTTCGGCAGAAGCTGCTGGGCGATTACCGCCCGCAGGACAGAGGCCAGTTGGGAGGCCACCAGATGCTGGCTCTCGGGCGGATAATAATCGATGATCCTTTCCACGGTTTCGGGAGCGGTGGCCGTATGCAGGGTAGACATCACCAGGTGGCCGGTCTTGGCGGCCGTCAGGGCCGCGGAAATCGTTTCCAGGTCCCGCATCTCCCCCACCATAATCACGTTCGGATCCTGGCGCAGGGCGTATTTCAGGGCCGAAGCGAAACTGACGGTATCCCGTCCCAACTCCCTTTGTTCGATAATGCTTTGCTTGTCCTCGAAAGTATATTCGGTCGGATCTTCGATGGTGATGATATGCGCCTTCCGCTCGGTATTGATGATATCGAGCATCACTGCCAGAGTGGTCGATTTGCCCACGCCCGAAGGGCCGGTAACCAAAACCAAGCCATCTTTCAGGTGGGTCAGTTTATAGATAATCTCGTTAAAACCTACTTCCTCCGGAGCAGGTATGACTTTAGGTAAAAGGCGGGCGGTCAAACCGACCCTGCCTTCCTGAAAATGAAGATTAACCCTGAAATTGTGGTCGAAAAACTCAAGGTTCAGGTCTAAATCCCTTTTGCGCAAAAACTTCTCGCCGACCTCCTTATCCAGTGTATGCAGGATGGCGTATTTCAACTCGCCGAAAGGCAGGGGTTTGTCGTCTATTTTTATCAATTCACCGGCAATGCGCAAAGCCGGAATGCTCCCTTCCACCAAATGCAGATCGGAGGCCTTTTTTTCCACGGCCTGTTGGAAGTAATAGGATAAATCCATATTTTCCGGGTGTTAAGTATTTCTATTATTATAACACTAAATGCCCGCGAATTGCAAACCGTACTATGAAACAAGAAACACGAAACATGGAACAGAGAACGCGAAACACGGAACATGAAACAATAGATAATAGCATTGCCCTGTTCTGTGTTTCACGCTTCATGTTGCGTGTTTCATGTTTCGTGTCGCGAAAACTCGCAGCCGCAATAATCCTGGCGGTAAAGATCGAGTTGCCGGGACAGCTCGCATGACTTTTTGAACCCGTCCCGCTTCTTGAAATCCCTGTCCAGAAATTTTACCCCGTATCGGCCCGACATCTCCTGGCCCGTCTTGCTTATCAGCCTGGCGTCCTTGTGCGGACTTACTGACAGCGTGGAGGTAAAATAATCCATACTTTCGGCAACCGCTTTTTCGGCCGTACTCCGGAGCCGGTCGCGGTAGCAAAGACGGCACCGCCCTCCCCTTTCCGGGTCGGTTTCATGGCCCGCGATCATTTTGAGCCATGCCTTATGGTCATACGCGCCCACAATGAGGTCAAGTTTCATCTTTTCGGCTATACGCTTCGTCTCCTGGAGCCGCTTCTTGTATTCGTCTTCCGGATAAATATTGGGGTTATAAAAAAAGAGCTTAACGCGAAATTCCCGGGCAAGTTCGCCCGCCACGTAAGCGCCGCAGCCGATACAGCAAATATGCAAAAGCAGGGAAGGATTATCTCTTTCTGTACCTGATAAATCCATATATTTGCGCCAAAAAGCAGCCGATTACTCCGGCCGCAAAATCGAGATCCGACACGTCCCGACCGGGAACGAAGGCCTGGATATACTCGCAGGTGGCGGAATAAAGTATTCCCACGGAAAAACTGATGGCTAAAATTACGGGCAGAGACAGGCGGCGAATATCGGCCAGGACGTAAATTATAAGCGCGGAAAAAATCCCGAACAAAAAAATATGCGCCACCTTATCATAATAAGTGGTAACGGTGCCGTGATACTCGCGCATAGGCGTGGCAATCAGGATAAATATCGCCCCCGCCCAACTCAAAAGAATAAATGATTTGGCGATAGTGTTCATACTCTTACTTCTTGCCCCTTATTTCCCTGTCCCGTCGCGAAAAAACAATCACCGCGCCCAGCATAACCAAGACGAGAACCCCGAGGGCGAGGAGCTTGCCGGCGCTTTGCAGAAAGAGGGCGCTTAGGCCGAAAACGGCGGCGAAAGCGTAGTAAACGAGCGCGGTTTTCCTCTGTCCGATCCCGAGATCAAGCAGGCGAAAATGCAGATGCTTGCGGTCGGAGAATTTAAACGGATTCCTGCCGGCGCGCAGGCGGCGGATAATAGTCCAGGCCACGTCCATGATGGGAAGCCCCATGACGAGAAGAGCGATGGCGATCTTGCCGCCGGAAATAATAGCCAAGACGCCTAAAATATACCCCAAGAGCAGCGAGCCGCCCTCGCCCAAAAATATTTTAGCCGGATACCGATTGAAAATCAGAAAACCGATCGAGCATCCGGCCAGGATCAACGCGGCCATGCCGATATCCGGCTGATAATACTTCGTGGTCATGGTAAAAAGAAAAATGATCAGCGCGCCGACGGACGTTACTCCGGTAACCAGCCCGTCAATACCGTCAAGCAGCTTGGTCGTATACATCATGCCCATAAGCCAGATAAAGATGAATACTCCGGAAATAATCGGGCCGAAATAAAAAAAAGAACCGAGAGGGTTCGTTATCCTGGCGATACTGACGCCGCCCGCGATCACGGAGAGCGCGGCCAGGATCGGCCAGATAACCTGATATTTCGGACTGACGCCGTATTTATCGTCAAGTATTCCGCCGATCATCAAAAAACAGGCGCCGATAAAGAGCCCGAGCCAATGCCTCGGCTCGAGATCGCCCGCCAGGATCCGCGCCCGCACGAAATACAGAAACGAAAAAAGCGGTAAAAAAACGGCGAACCCGCCCAAAAGCGGAACGTTCGCTTTATGTATCTTGCGTTCCAGCCCCGGCCTGTCCACGATTCCGAGCCCCAGAGCCAAACGGCGCACGATTACCGTAAAACCGGCCGTCAGGATGACGGCGGCGCTAAATATAAGTAAATAATATGACATGTTAAGTTAAATTACCGTCCTACCATCCTACCGTCCTAACTATATTTTTCTCCCCTTCTCCACCACGACATCCGCGTGATCATCAATCACCACCGTATCGCGGCGCTTCAACTCTCCGGCCAGGATATTGTTGGCGATCTTATCCTCGACTTTTTCCTGAAGCAAACGCCTTAAAGGTCTCGCGCCGAATTTAGGGTCGTAACCCTCGCGCGCCAGGACGGCGAGCCCCTCATCGTCGATCCTAAGGCCCACGCCTTTTTCCTTAAGCATCTTGCCGATACCCTTGAGCATCAGTTTCGCGATCGCTTTCACGTGCTCCATCTTTAACGGTTCGAAGACGATAATGCCGTCGAAACGGTTGATCAATTCGGGCCGCAGAACCTTATTCAAATGTTCGTCAATCAGCGTCTGTTTTATTTTCTGCGTGTCCGTGCCGGCAAAGATCTCCTTCTGGATATAAACGGCGCCGACGTTGGAGGTGGCGATAACGATACAGTGGGAAAAATTTATGGTCCGGCCCTGCCCGTCCGTCAGCCGCCCATCGTCCATGACCTGCAGAAACAGATTAAGAATATCGGGGTGGGCCTTTTCGAATTCATCCAGCAAAACCAGGGAAAACGGCTTTTTTCTGACCGCTTCGGTTAAATAGCCCTTAGCGCCCTCCGCGTCGCCTATCATTTTTTTGATACTGTCCGGATGCTGGTATTCGCTCATGTCCAGCCGGACCATATACTTCTCATGGCCGAAATAAATATCCGCCACGGTTTTGGCCAGCTCGGTTTTTCCCACGCCCGTCGGCCCCATAAAAAGAAAACTGGCGATCGGGCGCTCTCCCCCCCTAAGATCGGTACGGGAACGCCGCAAGCTGGCGGCCACCATATTGACCGCTTCTTCCTGGTTAATCATCCGTTCGTGGATCGATTTCTCGAGATTCAGGAGATTCTGTCCTTCCGTTTCGGTTATCTTGGTAACGGGAATGCCGGTAATCTCGCTAATGACAGCGGCGATATCTTCTTTGCCGACAATCGCGTCCCGACGCTTACTCTTCGAGACCCGCGCGGCCACCAATTCGATAATCTCGACGGCTTTTTGCGGCAGATATTTATCGTTGATATACTTTTGCGAAAGCTCTATCACCTCTTCAATGGCATTATACGAAAAATAAACCCTGTATTTCCCCTCAAGATAGCCGATCTTGCTTTCCACGATCTGGATAGCCTGGTTGCCGGCCGGCTCGTCTATAGCGACCGTAGCCAGAGCATTGCCGAGAGGAGTGCTCTCGATATACTTCACGTAATTTTCGCTCGTAGCCGTGGCCAGGCAGTAAAAATTACCCCGTTCCAGCGCGTTTACCAAAACCTCCGACAGGTCCAAACTCTCTTCCGTGCCGCTCGTAATACCCATCAGATTCTCGATATTATCGAGAAAAAGAACGATATTGCCGGACCGCAGGACTTCATCGATAATCGCCAATAGCCGCTCTTCGGCCTGGGCGGGCGAGGCCCCGCTGACTAAGCGGGCGATATCGATTTCCACGAGCCGCTTGTCTTCTATGAACGAAGGTACGTCTTCCTTTACCATCAGCTGCGCCACGCCGTTCACTATAGTGCGCTTCCCCACTCCCGCCTGACCGGTTAAAATCACGCCGCGGCGCCCGCTTTCGAACTGCCGCCAAATCCGGGCTATATCCTCGCTTCTGGCCACGCAATATTCGAGCCGCCCCCATTTGGCGGCGGCGGTAAGATCGTGGCCGAAAAATCCGAGCGTGGGCGCGGCAATGGCGGTATAGGCGCGATCCATGCCGGAGGCGGGTTTGAAACGCGCTTTCCGCCTGTACGTCCGGTAATCGTCAATCAGCCGCTCGTTTATCATGAACCATAAAATAACGTTATAGATCTTGTCCCGGTCAATCTCCATGTCATAAAGAATCTCTTCCAGTATCTTATCCTTGGCGAGGCAGGCAATAATAAAATTCCTGGGAGTAACGTTCTTCTGCCCCAGTTTATACGCCTCCAGGTACGCTTCGATCAAAAGCCCCCTGGTATCTTCGGCCAGAACGGTTTGGCCGTCGCTTTTCTCTTCCCCGCCCATCCTGGCCTTAAGCTTGTCGGCGAGCGCGCTTAAATCTATATTCAGGCGCGAAAACATAGCTTCTACCCGGGAATCCATCAGAGCGCAGAAAAAAACATGCAGCGGGACAACGAACTGATGATTTAATTTATGAGCGAGCAAAAAGGCCTGTTCGACTACGCTGAAGGCCTCCGGTCCGAAACCGTCAGCCACGTCGATCTTGTACTTCTGTTTGGCTTCATGCAGCGCCTGCCAGCTATTAAGAGCCGGTCCGCCGTCCTCGTCATACTTAAAATATCTTATCCGCCGCTTTTTTCTTTCGTCCTCGCTCAGGCGGTAAACGAGGAACATATCGGCAATCAGGCCTATCCAGAAAATCATGATATAAACGCTTTTCTCCCGCCAGAAATAAAGGTAATCGGAGACGGGCATAGCGAGCCGCATGCCGTAAATCCACCAACCTAAAGCGACCAGCCCCAGCACGCCGACGAGAAAAGCCGCTAAATTTATGGCTAAATCGACTTTTTTCCGCAGGCGGTCAAGCTCGATCATGGCCCGGTTAAGCCGCGGTCCCCAATAAAAAAACCGTCCGCCAAAACTCCTGCCCAGACCCATGCCGCCGCAATCCGCGCAGTCCAGTCCGTATTTGCCCGCGCCCTGTCCGCCGCAAAGCGGACAAACGATATATTCCGGCCGTGTTTTCGCGTCTTTCCCGCTCATAATAGTAGTTGAAAATATAGTTGAAAAATAATGAAAGGCGGTAATAAGATCCAGGCTACCAGCAAGAGCAGTCCCACTACCAGCCAAAACAGCATGGCAATCGTTCGTAGTATGATCTGGATAACACGCATAAAAATACTGATCAGTATCCCCTGCCAGTCGCTTTGGCCGTACATCGGCCGGAAAATGTTCCTAATCCAAACGAACAAAGCCAGCGACTGCTGCCTCGAACTCAAAAATCCGGCCAATTTGCCGACAATCATAAAAAGCCCGCGCCAGTACCACCAAAGCGGAAAATAAACGATATTCAGGGCGGTTTCCGAAGCGATTTTAGTGCCGTAAAATACGAAATTATTAGCTACCATACACAAAAAAATTAATCACAACATACCTAAATTATAGCATAATTACATAATTTTGCACAAACTTTACCCCGCAAAATGCTTTGCTTATTTAACAGGGTTGACCCTGTTAAATGCTTTGCCTATTTAACAGGGTTGACCCTGTTAAATGCTTTGCCTATTTAACAGGGTTGACCCTGTTAAATGCTTTGCCTATTTAACAGGGTTGACATAAAAATTGCTCTTTGTTATGATATGGTAATAGTGATAATAAATATAATTTACTTAAATTTTGAATAAAACCATATGGCACATAAGAAAGCGGGCGGCTCCACAGCCCTGGGCCGCGATTCGAAAAGCAAGCGACTGGGCGTAAAATTACAGGACGGGCAGCGCGCCAAAGCCGGCGCGATCCTGATTCGCCAGCGGGGAACGAAATATCATCCGGGCGAGAATGTCGGCCGGGGAAAAGACGATACCCTGTTCGCCATGACCGCGGGCATAGTTAAATTCACCTCCAAGAAACTAAAAAAATTCAACTCCCAGTTGAAACAGTCAACCATCGTCAGCGTGGTTACGGGCGCGAAAAAATAAAATCTATATCAATAACAAAAAGACGGATATTACTTATCCCGTCTTTTTATTATGCTAAAAAATATCCTTAATGCCTTTTTTTCAAACATGCCCCGACAAATCCTAAAAACAACGGATGGGGCGCGAGCGGCGCTGACCGGAATTCCGGGTGGAATTGCGCGCCGAGCATCCAGGGGTGGTCCTCGACTTCGACTATTTCCACTAAATCCCTTTTCTTATTGACGCCGGCAATGCGCAGGCCTTTCTTCTCGAAAGTATCACGATACTTGTTGTTGAACTCGTAACGATGCCTGTGCCTTTCGGAAATATCGCTTCTCCCGTATGCCCGAAAGCTCAAAGAATCTTCGTTTAAAGCGGCGCTATAGGCGCCGAGCCGCATCGTACCGCCGTATTGTTTATTTTTTATCTTGTCTTTCTGGTCTTCCATGGTAGAGATCACCGGATATTTGGTCGCCGGATCAAGCTCGGTCGAATTGGCGCCGGCAAACCCGAGGACGTGCCTGGCGAAAGAAATGGTCATGATCTGCATGCCCAGACAAAGGCCGAAATACGGAATCCGGCGGCGCCGGGCGTAATCAGCCGCCAGGATCATGCCCTCCGTCCCCCTTTGGCCGAATCCGCCGGGAACGATAATACCTTCAAGACCGTCGAGCTCGGAAAGCTTCTTCCTGTCTTTCTCGTATTCTTCCGCGTCAAGCCAAACAACCTCCGGTTTTCGCCCTTGGGCCCAGGAGGCGTGATTGACCGCTTCGATCACGGAAATATAAGTATCCTTGCATGATTTGAAATTAAAATATTTGCCCACGATGCCTATCTTCACGGTCTTCCTGATGCGCTTGATTTTTCGCGACAATTCTATCCACTCGCGCATGTTTCTTCTCCTCGCCCTAAGTCCCATCGATTTCAGCACCACTTCGGAGAAATTCTCTTTTTCGAAATTAACCGGCACGTCATAGATAGAATAAATATCCGGCGCCGAGATAATTCTTTCCGCGGGCAGGCTGCAAACCGTACTGATAGTCCGTTTAATATCTTTGGTTACGGGCTCATCCGCGCGGCAAAGGATAAAATCGGGAATGATGCCGGCGGAATTAAGGGTGCGGATGGCGAATTGGGTCGGTTTCGATTTTTGTTCCCCCAGAAGTTTCGGGGTCGGCAAATAACTGACCATGATAAAATAAACGTCATCCGGATTTTTGGCTTTCATCATACGGGCCGCTTCCAGGAACAAAACCAGCTGGTATTCGCCCACCGTTCCCCCGAACTCTATCACCATAATTTCGGCGTCATTCTCGCGCTGGCAAAGACGGATCCGCCGGATGATTTCGTTCGGAATATCGGGCACGACCTCCACGTCCTCTCCGCCGTATTCTAAATTACGCTCGCGCCGTATCACCTCCCGGTAGACCTGCCCCGTAGTGATATAGTTGCTCCGCGTGCATGTCTGGCCGGTAAATCTTTCATAATTCCCAAGGTCCTGGTCGGCCTCGACCCCGTCTTCGCCGACGAAAACCTCGCCGTGCTCGGCCGGCCTGATAGTCCCCGCGTCCACGTTCACGTACATGTCGCATTTGATATTCGCCACCTTGTAGCCGCGCGACTGCAGGATATTACCGATTGACGCGGCCGCCACGCCCTTGCCCACGGACGACATCACGCCGCCGACCACGAAAATATATTTAATCGGCTTTTTATCCTTCTCCTTTTTGTTGGCCATAGTATAAAATAATTTCTAAACAATTCTATAAAGACAAAATATCTCGAAATAATTTTTAATTTTTAATTTAGAATTTTTATTGAATTTTTAATGCTTCAATTTTTAATTTTCTATCCATTATTCATTTAAAATTTGGCAAATAAAAATTGATTAAAAATTGAAAATTTCAAATTAAAAATTAATACAACTACGGCTGTTCTTTCACCTCAACCGATATCTTCGCCTTCTTTCCCGCCAAACTCAGCTCAATATCATGCTTCCCTGTTTTCTTAATCGCGGTTTTAAGCATAACTTCGTCCGGTTCTACGTCGAAACCGCGCTTTTTAAGTTCCTCCGCCACCGCCCTCGCGTCTGCTCCGGCATAAAGCGTGCCTTTAGCGTCGACTTTGGCCGTAATGACGAATTCTTTCCCCTCGATCTTTTTCGCCAGTTTGGCCTTTTTGGTACTCCGTTCATTTTTAAGCCGCTCCCGCTTGCGCTTCTGCGCCTCGTGCACCCCCAAACTGTGCCTGGTTGCCATATCCGCCAGCCCTTTCGGCAGCAAAAAATTTCTGGCATACCCTTCGCTTACCTCTTTAATATCACCGGCATGACCGAGGCCTTTCACTTCTTTGAGTAAAATAATTTTCATAATATTGATTATAACCGATTACTAATTTTCTTCGCTCGTTGAAGTGGCGGTTTGACCGTTTACATCCTTGCCTGTCAGGATAGCAACGGCTTTATCCATCTGCGGATCACGGTTGGCGTTAAAATCATCGAGCGTCAGATCAACTTCCACGTCCGGCGTAATACCCTCGTCGTTGATACTGCGGCCATTGGGTGTCAGCCATTTGGCAATCGTCACCTTAAGCGATGAACCGTCCTCAAGCGTTAAGAGGTTCTGCACCGAACCCTTGCCGAAGGTTTCTTTACCGACAATCGTGGCCGCGCCGTAATCCTGCAGCGCTCCGGCCACGATTTCCGAAGCGGAAGCGCTCCCCTGGTTTACCAGCACCACCGTCGGATAATCCTTCAGCCGCGCACGTCCCCTGGCTAAATGCTCGTTCTTATTGTCATCGGAATATTTCTCAACGACGATCGTGCCGTCTTCTACCCATTCGCTCGCCACTTCGATGGCCGTATCGAGATAGCCTCCGGGATCGTTGCGCAAATCGAGAATGATGCCGGCGGGATTTTTCGCGATAATATCCTCGACTGCCCGGTTGAATAAACCCAGGGTATCGTCGTTGAAATTAGTGATAGTAACAGTATAAATATTGTTTTTTTCGTCGTAATTCGTATTGACGCTCTTGACGACGATCGTATCGCGCTC
>CAYVIA010000020.1:0-16234 GCA_964451485.1 uncultured Gammaproteobacteria bacterium | reverse complement strand
CCGGACGGCTCGCCTAAGTGATAGACCATGGCGTAATCGTCGGCCCATACTCCGGCGGTATCGGACAGGTCCGCGGCGTTCGCATTGCCGTAAAAAAGATATAAATCCTTGTCGGTCGTCGAAGAGATATCCGTTTTGATCCAAAGGGCGATCTCTCCGGTCGAAGACGAATAATGGTCGAGTTCAAAATCGAGAAGCGTCTTGCCGTCCGTGTCCGTCACGACAATATCCCCTCCGGTCGAACTTGCGACCTTGCCGCCGTGCGCGGTAAACGCCAGGTCGCTGTCGGTAGTCGTGGCCAAAACCGGAAAATCAGATTCGTTGGATACGACCTTATTAGCATGGATCGTCAGTTTCTGGCGGTATCCCCAGGCGTCATCGTACCAATCGGACGGCATAGAGGTCGAAGTCGCGCCCCAGATATGGGAGGAACAGCTCATGTAGGGCGTGCCGCTGGCACAAGGCGAGGCGGGCGTATCGGTGGCGGTGGTGAAAATACCGGTATTAGGTACGAGCTCGTAGTAAAAGATCACCTGACTTGCCGGGAAATCGACATTGGTCGCTTCCGCCTCGAGATAGACATCCGGCGTGGCCATGCCGCCGTTGGGGATCGCAGTTACGCCGTCGCTTGCATACTGTTCTTTGGCGATAGTCGTCTGTGCGTTATCGCTTAAGTAACGGATAAAAAGCAAAGCGTCGTCGTTATCATCGACCTGGCCGCTGTCCGCTTCCCGCACGGTCGTCAAGGTAATTATGTCGCCTACCGTAAGGTTTTTCAGAAGATAAACCAAGGCGCCGGATGATTCCCATTGATCCTGGTTATCGTCGCGGATATAATGGCTTTTAGTCTGGGCGCCGCTTACCGGACCTCCGTTAACCAGCACCTCGATCGTATTATTCCGTCTCGTGCCCTGCGCGTACATGGAGTCGTTATAAGACAGGAGGTAATCGCCGTCCCGCTCTACCGTAATCTCGTGCGCGTTGGCCGAGACCGAATGGGAAAAATAATCGGTATCGATGAAATCATCGGTCTGCCATAGGATATCGACTGCGCTGTTGGGATTCCAGGAGGTGCCGGCGGACAACTCGGTGCCGCGGCCGAAGTAAGCATTAGTTGCCGAAATCCGCCGAATATAAATCGTAGCCTTTTCAGCCCCCATAGTGATCGAACCGTTACCACCCTCTTTTTCCGTTGTTACCGACAGAACCTGGCCGGAAGAAGTGGCATACACCACGCCAGCCCAGTGAATCGAGGACTTAGTGTCGGCCTCAGTATTCCTGATATAACCCTGCTTGAACTGGCCGCCCGCGGCTTTGGAACCGTCCAGAAGCACCTTGCCAATCACGTTGCCGCGCGTAACCGCGCCTTCAAGCGGGATATTGACGAATACCTGGTAATAACCGGCCGCATCTAGGGTTATATTTTCCGGATTACCCGCGTCGTCGTGGGCAAAACCCGCATCTTTACGGCCCTCGGTCCATTTTAAAGCGAAGGGAGAATCGCTGTTGAGTTCGGCCGGGTTGGTGGAACTGGTGGTTTCCGTGGCCGTGCCGCTGAAGATTACCCGGTCCGTATCGATATATTCGGCGTAAAGCGAGGCCTGACCGGTAATGATCACATGATCGCTGCCGTTAACTGTAGTTATGCCTTTGACGAATATCTCTATATAATCATTCGCGCTTAAATCCTCAAGCAAAACATTGATATGATCCGAAGATTCGTTATGCCCGCTACCATTCCTGATATAAGACGATCTGGCCGTGCCTACGTCCTGTTTAGCGCCATTAACGCGGATCTCCGCCTCAATGCGGGTGCGGGTGTCATTGGCGTCCGTCCGCTCCATGGGGATAGTCAGACCGATAAGATAATCGCCGGCCGTATCGATCATCAACTCCGTCGGGGAAGCGGTAGTGAAGCTGAACCGGCTGTCAGAATAATCGGCGCTATTCCAATAAAGCGCATAGGCCGTCGCCTGGTTGATGCTGGTCGTCGAGGTAAGAGCAGTGCCGGTCGCGGTCAGCCAGGCGTATTCGGTAAAGGCCGATTCTGACGGATAATTCTCCGACTTGAGCTTAGTCGAGAAAACGGCCATAGCCACCTCATCGGCGATGCGCGTGCCGCCCACGCTCATATCCTGCGCATCCAGATCGATCGTATATCCGCTTATCGGAATACTGGTAATAGCCGCAATATTGTTATATATCTCATCGGAGGAATCATAGGTCGTTTTATTATTGACCCCACCCTGGTTCCAGCTCCAGCCGGAAGGCACCGTAGAGCCGTCAACCTGCAGGCGATCGTTGCCCTGGGCCGCGGAAGATCCGGCGTCATTGATCCAGGAGGCGAAAATAACCTGGTCGCCTTCGGTCTCCGGGATATAATTTCCTCCCGTGTTCAAATTAGCGATTTCTGTCCAGGCGGGGGAAGCGGCGATAGCCGTGTTCGTGTCAGCGTAATAGGTCTTATGGCTTTCGAACGCGTCCAGGTTGAGCGCGAAGATCCGGCTCCTCAGATGATCCTGGATGCCGGCGGTATCGCTGATACGCAACGCGAAAGCGGTACCGCTGGCGACGTCATCGAACGGCCGGGAAATAACATACGGCATATATTCGCCCACAACCTCCCCCTCGCGCCGGTACCCCACATAAGGATTGCCGTTCGAGTAAATCTCTCCCAAAAACGATTCTCCCGCGTCATTGATCCCGATTTCTTCGTTGGCCAGGATCAGCCAGTCCTCGGCGCCGTCCGTATTGCCGATAGTTAAACTCGTCGTCGTGGCCATCGAAGTGGTATAAGTCGTTTCCGTGGTATTGCTCGCGTATGCCCAGTCCGTATCCTGCAGGAGATCGAGGTTGAACGCCATGATCTGGGCGTTGATACCTATAGAGGTGCCGCCATTCGAGGTACGGAAATAAAGGCCGATATCCTCAGGCGCGGCCGGCTGGTCGAAAACGTCAAACCAGGAGACCTGATAAGCGTCGTTGGCGTCTCCCGCCGGCGGCTCGATCAGGCCGTGATAAGCGACACTCGCGCCGTAGCGGATCTCGAATTCCGTCCGGTTGTTGGCAGTGGCGCCGGCCGCGAAACCGGCGGTAACGTAAACCAGATATTTGGCCGAAGCGGAAAATTCCGTGGAGGAAGCGGTTACCAGGTTCTTATAATTCACGCCGTCAGAAGTCGAAACGGCGGTAATCTGCTGGGCGGAAACGGTAAAATTCTCCGCGTCCGAAGCGATCTGCCATTGCCTGCTCTCGCTAAAATTACGCGTCTTCGCCGGACCCAGAAAATAAAACTCCGGCGAAACGTCCGGCGCGTCGAAAGTATAATAATAAGTATACGTCTTGCCCGCTTTCCACTCGACATGCCAGCGGATCTCTTTTTCATCCTCTCTGGTTATCATTTCCGCGTCTTCGCTTAAATCCTTGATCTCGAATGAGGCGGGAACGAATTCACTGAACCTGCCCGCGTAATACTGGTTCGCCTTCACCCTGAACAGCATTTTATAGCCGGACCAGGGATAAATTCTCGTGGGACCGACCCTCTCTATCTCATACGGCACGTAGCTTTTAACCTCGAAAGTATCGGTAATGGTCCGCTCACCGTTCGCTGTCATTGCCGTCAACGTTACCTCGTAAATACCCGGCCCGTCCGTTTCATAATGGGCGAAATAGTCCGGCGAATCTATGACATTATTCGGACCGCATTCTTTGTTATAAAAAATGGCGCCGTCTGCGGTGGAAAGGGTATCGACCCGGCCGCCCGGGGTCCTAATCTCGAGCTGGAGACCGGCGTCGCAGATAGTATGGCCCTGGTCGCTGAGTACCGCCATCTGCAAATAAGCCTCTTCGTCCGGCGATAACACGGACTTGTTTACATTAAAGGCCAGAACGCCCCAGGTAAAATCATGACTGAACTCGAGGGGTTCGCCGTTGTTGAAATCCTGGTCCTGGATGCGGATGAGGAGGGTATGTTTTCCCGGCTTTAAGCTCCGGGGCAGATTGGCCATTTCCAGTTTGAATTTTCCCTGGCCCAGATAGGTTACGGCGGCATCGAAATCCGGCTCGCCGTATAATAAACCGGACGTATCGTCCTTCAGTCCGACATCCACTTTAATATGCCGGTATTCGTCGATGATCATGTCCCTCGCGCGGGCGCCGATTCCGCCCAAGAGTCCCCTTTTCTTCTCGAACCTGAAGTCGAACCGCAGATTATCGTTCGTCCTGAAGCTGTCCTGGCCGGATTCGAGGTCAAGGGCGAATTCGTCCGCGGCGCCTTCTTCCATCCCCGCGACCTCATCGGTACTGCTGCCTGTCAGGTTTTCCGGCTGCCCGCTATATTCGACCTCGAGCCAAAGAGCGTCAAGCATTAAGCTGAGCCCCCCGCCCGTCGGCAAGGCGGAAATATCATCGTTGACATAACTTACCCTGATCGACATTTCGTTTATCTCCTGCCAGCCGAAATCGTCGGGCAGGGGAAATTCGAAATAATCATTATTTAAAGCATTGGAAGCGTCTGCCAGTAAATTTATCTCTCCCAGCTTTTGCCAGCCGTCCTCGACCCGATACTCGAATAAAATGGTATCGTTCGAAAAATCGCTTCTGGCCGCCAAAGAAACGCGCAAATTTTTACTCTTTATTTTCACGTCTTCATACTGCGCCGGCACTTTAAAATCAGAAAAAATCAAATCTTGTCTGATCGGACCGGACGAGGAGGCGGAAAACGGCTCCATAGCAGTATCGCCCACGCCACTTTCTGTCGTGGTCGTGGTCGTACTGGTCATTTCCTCTTCCGCTCTGGCTACGGACGAATGCAAAAAGCCGAAATAAGCGGACAGACGTTTTGCTTCGTTGAAAAGCCGACTAAGGGGAGAGTCCGCTCCGCCACCGCTGCCATCGGCGCCCATTCCTTCTTCCGGCACCGGTGATGTTTCCGGCCCGGGAACGGGATTATCGCCGTAACTCACTCCGGGATCGGCGGCGGGAGACGGTTCTGTGCCGCTCTCTCCGCTACCCACTCCTTCCGGCGCGGAGTTATCGCCGGGATTGATGATCTCCACGTTAACTTCATCGCCGTCACCGTTTTCTATGCTGACACCGGCATTGTCCGGAACGGGCGCAAGTTCGTCTTCCGGCGCATTTGTCGAGGATTCTTCGGTAATGCTATCGCCGGAAGTCGAGCCGGCCGACGCATCAGTTCCGCTCGCTACCGATTGACTATTGCCGGCTTGACTGCCATCCGCGCGATCAAATGACGACCCGAATTCATCCATAATCGTAGAGCTCGCCGCCGTCCCTTCGTCCCCGCCCAACAAATCTTCGGACGTGGAAGAGCCGAAAAATATGAAAGCGGAATTGTCGGCGCTAAAATCACCGAAGCGGGCGTCGAATCCGAGATCCTGAATAAAGGCATTCTCGACTCCACGCCAGCCGAATGCGCCATTATCCGCCCCGACCGTAAAATTACCCGGATAGATATTTATCTGGTTACTGGACGCTTCCACGAAAAAATGACGACCTTTCGTATAACCGAAAACGGCCGCCACCAGCATCAATAAAAGCACCAGCTTAAAAAGCGGATTATGAAGCAATCTTTTTATAACTTGCATGGGGGATAACATGGGGATTCGTTATCGCTGGGGATGAATAATTTTACATGCTAAAAATTTAATAATTTTCTGCTAATATTAAATTAAGATTAACATTTTTCTATTACAAAATTCCACCCTAAAAATTGGTGTGGATAAAATGTATTTATTTAGTTTATTATAACATTTTTCGTGGCGATATTTCAATAGTTGCAAATACCAAAAAAACGGGCACCTCGCCCGTAACTAAATTCAACAAAAAAACCCTCCGCTCTCTGAATTATTCGGCGTCATCTCTCATATTTCCTTTTGCAAACGTGATCGGCGCATTCGCAACCCACCAGCCCCGGGACTTTATTTTCGCACATCCCGGTTATTTCATCGTTCTCTTCTATCCATAACTTATTGCCGCAATTCACGCAACGGTAAAGCGCGCAATCTTCATCGGCATTACAAAAAGTGGAGTCGATCAAAAATTCTTTCTTCGCCTCATGGCCAAAAAAAATTTTTATCGATACGATCAACAGTATTATTAAAGCCAAAACGATTGCCTTGAAATATTTCGTTTTCCTAAGCCGCGAAAAACTGCGCCGCCAAAAAATAAATGACATATTTTTACTATAAATTATCTCGTTACCGAAATATCCGGCAGTGAAGAATTCGTGCCCTTTTCTTCACCGCATGCACCAACCGTGATACTGCCGGTACTGGATTTTACCAGATAATAGCGAGTTTCATCCACCGAAGCGCCGGAGGCGTTCGGATCTATGGGTACGACGGGTATATAACCGTCAACAACCAAAGCTTCCAGGTCCGCACAGGCGGTCTGCAGGGCAGTAACACCGGGGCAAGAAGCGCTATCGGCGCAACTCTCACCGGCACCGATTTGATAATAAAAATCAGCAGTCAAATTATTCTCGATAATATCCGGATAGACACCGCCGTGGTCGACTTGATACAGTTTAATTGCTGAGAGCATCATGCTCACATCCGACCATCTCCGCGCGTTGCGCGAATCCTGGAACCTGGCCAGGGGATTTAAGGCGACGAAAACCGTGCCTGCCAAAACCGCGATGATAGAAATAACTATCAACAGCTCGATCAGGGTAAAACCCCGCGACGGTTTAAACGTAATTTTCATAATTTTTCACGTTAAATAGTTTTAAAATATGCAACTGATTATATTATACCACAAATCCACAGAACGAACAATTACTATTTTTAATCGGTCTCTTCCCAGTCGCCGATTACCACCTCTGCTCCGTCGATTGTCGCTCTTACCCGCAATCTTTGATAATAATCGTCCACTCTGCCCAAAACATCAATTATGTGCTGACCGCTATTTATGGAGGCGCTAATCGTGCATTCTTCATTCCCCAGGGTCAGGACATAATCATTCGCCGTGTATCCGGGATCAAGCTGTATGCGACGCAGGGTTTCCTCCGCGCAGCCCCCGGCTATACTCATGGCTTCCTGACCCTTATTCATCTCCGCCGATACCATCACGTCATCCACGGCCGAAAGGGAGGCGCTTTTGGCCATGATCAAAACCGCGGCGCCGACAATCACGACCGTGAGAATAGCGGCCATGCCGGATTGTTGTCTTATAACTTGGGACTTGTAACTCATACCTGAATTTTTATAATACCACACATGAATGATCAATTTTCAATTTCTAATTTTCAATTTCTAAACAATTTTCAATTAATCAATTTCTCAATCGCTCTTATTCAACGAGTGGCCAATTTTACAACGTCTTTGCTGAATCCTTTTGTTCTTTCCTCCGGATTATAATGCATAATATTGGAAATTGATGCATTGAAAATTGTTTGAAAATTAGAAATTGAAAATTGAAAATTAAGAAATATTATATTGCGATTAGGGTTGAAACCGAAAAATTCTATCATTTCAATCTTAGACATACTGCCGTCTCTAAGTCCATGCTATATTTAAACTCTTTCCCGTATGCCTCGTCGCCCGCGCTCACCGTAAATAAAATCCTGGCGTTATCTTCTTCCCCCACGCCGGACAGATTGGCAAACGACAAATTCGAGATGGCCGCGCCGGGAGACGTGATGTTCGTCGTTTCGCCTCCGATCTCTTCCGTCAAAATGCCGTCCATCGCGCCGATAGTAACGATCTCACCGTCCGGCAGGGACAAAATCAGTCCGTCTCCGCTCCCTCCCTTAACAGGGCTGATCATATGCGCGGCGCCCTTGATCTCCCGCGACAAATAGTCGAGCGCCATATTGGCGTTGGCATTCACCTCCCGCATGGCGTCATTCTTCGCCCTCGCCCCGGCGGCCGCCAAAGCGAAAGCGACAAAACCGGTCAGGGTGATGCCGATGAGGGCGACGTATATTAACGTTTCTACGAACGTAAATCCTTTGTGCGCCATATAATCATTTCACGAAACATAAAACATGGAATGGGGAACGGGATACATGTTACATGTTTCGTGTTACATGTTCCATGCTTCGTGACTACCCCGCCAGCCCTCTTTCCCCTGCCTTCTTTTTCATGCCCCTTGCGGGAATGGAGACATAAAATGTCGAGCCCTTGCCTTCTTCCGATTCGAACCAGATTCTTCCGCCGACCGTCTTCATAATCATATGAGACAAATATAACCCCAGACCCGACCCGCTAGACTCGACTTTTTGCGCATTATCCGCCCGGAAAAATTTCTCGAAAATCTTCGTCTGAGCCGCTTTGGGTATGCCGATGCCGCCATCCCTGACGCTGATGACATAGTCTTTGTCCTTTCGCTCCAATTTCACCGCGATATCGCATTTCTTGCCGGAAGAATATCTGATGGCATTGGCGATAAGATTCGCCACGACCTGCCTCGTTAAATTACGGTCAAGCGGAATTTTTGGCAGATCTGCCGGCGGATTATCGAACTTTACTCTACACCCCTTTTCATCGGCCAACACTCTGCTCTCGCTGATAATACTCTTTATAAAACCTACCGGTTCCGTGGATTTCGGCTCCACGGACAGCCGGCCGGTTTCGAGGCGGGAAACATTTAAAAGGTCGCCAACCAGCGTCACCATGCGTTCGGTCGAAGCCTGGATAAAGCCGAGATACTCTTTTTGCTCTTTTGTCAGCCGCTTGGTATTTCCCGTCATGAGCATTTCGGAGAATAACTTGATAGCGGTGAGCGGCGTGCGCAGCTGATGGGAGGCGAGAGAAACGAACTCCGATTTCATGCGATCAACTTCGCGGGCCAGCGTGACGTCCCGGAAAACGACAGCGCAGCCGATGACTTTTCCGTCTCTATCTTTAAGGGGAGCGGCGCTGTCCGCTACCGGCATCTTCTCGCCGTTCTTACGGACTAGCAAAGTATGATTAGCCATTTCCGTAATAATACCTTTACCCAAACAATCGGCGATAAACTTATCATTAATCTGGCCCGTGGATTCGTAAACGAATCTGAGAACTTTATCATACCTTTGACCCATCGCTTCCCCGACGCCATAGCCCGATAATTGCACGGCCATTTCGTTAAAAACGATAATCCGGCGATGGCTATCCACCACGAAAACTCCGTCGCCGATGCTATGCAGAATCGTCTCTACCCTGTCTTTGGCCTGTGCCAGCCGGGACGATGTTTCCGCCAATTCCCCGTTCTGCTTATCGAGCTGACGGGATTTCTGTTCGATCTCTTCCATCATCTCCTGAAAATCCTCGATCATCAGGTTTAACGCCACCAGATGTTCGGTGAACTCGTCTTCCTGTTTCGGTATTTCCACGTTCTCCGAAAAATCACCCAAAGCCACTTTCTGCAGTATGGGCATAATGGCAGACAGGCGCTTCTTGGCATATTCAGTCATCTCTCTTGTGTCTTTGGCGATCAAAACGACAGAATTGGTCTTTCTCTTTCTGTCCGTCAGTAAGCTGGCGGAGAGCAAAACCGGGATTTTTTCACCGTTTTTGCCATCTAATGAAACCCTGACATTATCGATAGGAGTTGACTCGTCTAACTTTCCCAAAGCCAATTTTTTAAGAAGAACCGGGGTAAAAATATCTTCTATCCGCCTGCCCAAAAGCTCTCTCTTTTTATAGCCCAGCATGGCCTGGGTCATTTTGTTCACGGTTTTAATCCTGCCCCGGCCGTCGATCACGATCAGAGCGGTCGGCAGCATTCTGATTATTTGTTCCACGTAATCGCTTGTCTTAACCAGACCATCGGCCATCAGATTAAAGCTGTCGGCCAATTGCCCGATCTCATCCTTAGATCCTGTTTCCGCTCTTTTACTCAGATCACCGGCCGCAATATCTTGCGCGATCCGATCAAGGCGGGAAACAGGCCTGATTACGAACCAATAAACAAAGAATGCGGCCAAAATTATACTCGCCGATGTTCCGAAGACAATGATAGTGAGCGTCACTTTTATATTTCGATAAATCGAAGCGAAAACCGTTGCCGCCTCATTTTCAACCACCAATATCCAACTAAATCCTTTATAATCCTTAAATCCCTGCGAACGGGCATAGGCGAATAACTCGCTCTTTTTGTCTCCTGCATTCTCTTCTGCCGCCACAAAAAAACCTGGCTGATCCGCTCCGGACAGCCTGGCAAAAAAATCTTCTTTGGACACATCTTCAAGAAAGCTGAATGGCTCCGTCGAATATATTATTTTTCCGTCCCCGGTCAACAATTTAAATTTCGCGGTATTTTGCGCTTCATACCCGCCGACCAGCCGCAACCCCCGGTCTTCTATAATATTCGTAATCCCGGCGATGTTCCAGACAGCCTTGATCACTCCTAAAAAATTTCCCTGTTCATCGTCGACGCGAACGCAAATATCGACCGAATAAATTCCGGCGCTACTGTCATAGTTTACATCGCCTATATAATATCCGTCTTCTTTAGCTTTTTGCCACCAGTCCTCATCAGCCTGGTAAAAATCAGACGTTTTATCGGTTTGAGCGATATTGGCTCCGTATAGATTAGTGATAAAAACCTCGCCGAATACATCGTAACCGTACTTTTCCCGGTAAAATCCGGCCTTCTTTCTCATCTCTGCCGATAATGCGTTGGCCAATAAGCTATTGATGAACGGACTGGTGGCCGATGGTGGCAGGGCCGTCCACTCTTTATCCCTAACATCGATATAGGCCTGCGCATTTTCCATTTCCCCAAACTCCAGATTCGACTCCCTGACGGCCGCCAGCAAGGCCGTATCGTGGGCATAAGCCTGCCATTCTTCCAGCCGATCATAAATAGTGCGGTCTATTTTATCCATAACTTCTTCCGCCAGCATCACCGAATTTTCTCCCACTATTTTTTCCATCATGGGTTTGGAATAATATAATCCGGGAATAAGCTGCGAGAGAGAAACCAGGCCGCCCAAAACGGAAACTCCTATTATTGTTTTTGTAAATAATTTCATATTGTAAATTTTTTGGGCAACCAATTTTCTGGTTTTAAACGTGATCTTATGCGTCTGCGACAGATCAAGCAGCGCTCCTTTTTTGCCGTGCGAGAATCGCTGATTAATTACGGCCATCTTTTTCAGTGGTTATAGCCGCCATAAAAAATATTTTAAAATTCAGCAATTTATATCAATCTTTATGAAACCACCTTAATGCTTCTGCTTCAGTATTAAAAAACATGACATTCTTTTTGCCGGCTGCGGCCATCACGAAATTCACCACCACCTTTATGGGTGTCGACGCTCCCACAATCGCATTTTTTTTGATTCCAGGATGGCTCTTTAAAAATTCTACTGACACTTTTCGCGCCCGGGAAGCAATATGTTTCTCAAGCTTACTGACATCGATCAAAAGGGCAATCTCGCCCGTCCGCCCATTATCCTCAATAATATTATCCGCTTTCTGAAATAACTCGGCCATTACCGCTTCATCATGCCCCCGGCCCATTAAAATGACTTTTAAAATCTTGTTGTCCCGATCCCATTCCACCAGATATTGTTTGTGTGAGTTGCTCATATTGTTTTAATACTTAAACGACCCGATTAGAGATATTTTTTAACCTTTTTGACGACTGCCGCCTTGCTCGTAGTTGCGCGGGGAAATTGCCGGTTTTGTTTTGTTCGCCGATTTTTTCATATTTTTTGTTGATTAATCAATAATCGATCAAGTAAGCCGTCTGCCCGACAGCGCTGTCAATCCCCGGCCCCGCCTCCCACGACACCTCCACCGTCATTTTCGTGCTCGAGGCGTCCCGCGCCGCTCCCGGGTCGCCCGCCGCCGCTATATTACCGGCAGCGTCACGATATACGGGCGTGAAATCGATCGTTCTCTCGAACTGCCCGACGCTATCGATCGTCCCCTCCCCGGAGAAAACCCAGCGGCCGCCGGAAACCTCCACTCCGCTCCGGCTGTAAGCAAGCTCATTCCAGTCGCGGTTGCGGATCGCCCTGACCGCCTCGATCCCTTCCTGCGCCAGCGCCCGCGCCTCTATCAGCTGCGTACTGCGCTCAAGCGAGGAAAACCCGCCCAAAAGCAGGGAACCCAAAGCGGCAGCCATAAAAACGAAGATCGCGAGCGCTACGACGACTTCGACGACGGATTGACCGGAATTATTATTTCGTACCGATTTAACAAAAGACACCATAAATGATCAATTTCCAATAATCAATGATCGAATAATTCTTTTAATTTTCAATTTCTAATTTTCAATTTCTAAACAATTTTCAATTAATCAATTTTTCAATTATTTTCTATTCAGCGATGTGCCGATTTTATTGAAAATCAGAGTCAACTCATGGGCCTCTTTCCAAAGTTTTCGCAAATTGGCTTTCTCTTCGGGACAGGCAGTAGCCAACAGTTCAAGCCAATATTTCGTTTCCTGAACTTCTTTCCGGCAGATAAATATCTTGTTCTTAAAGTCCTTTTTGGAACTGGCGCCGTTGGCTTCACGGTAATTGGCGCCCACGCTCGTGGCGGAACGGACCAGTTGCTTAATGATATCCTGGTTGATGATATTTTTCTTTAAACTTCTCAGAAATATAATAATTTCTTTGCTGAATTTGCTTGTTCTTTCCTCCAGGTCATAACGCATATCATTGAAAATTAATGAATTGAAAATTGTTTGAAAATTAGAAATTGAAAATTGAAAATTAATCCTTATACACCGCCCCCAACCGATTGATCACCAAATCTATTGTCCGTCCCGAGGCCTCGCCTGATATATTTATATGCCCGGTCGAACTGACCTCGCCCAGTCCGCGGGAAAAATTTATCTCATTGCCGGACAAATCGGTGGAAATATCCAATCCGCCGGAAATAACGGTTTCCCGATCGTAATCGGAATCACGAGCCGCATAACTTTCGCCCTGGTACAAAATCATCTTGTGTCCGCTCAAATCAAAAAAGACCCCATGGGCGGAATCATAGAGGCCGGAAACGCTCTTGGCGCGCGCCGACCTTATCGCCTGAACAATATCGTCCGCGCCGGCGTTGATCCGGCTCACGGCCAGCCAGTTACTCGAGAGCGGCGCGGCGGCCGCGGCGAGAACGGCGAAAATACCGATAACAATTAACAGCTCTATATAGGTAAAGCCGCGCGTTATTGATGAACTTTCACTGAAATTTATTGCCATGCGCATAATGATCAATTCCGCCGACTGGCGGACAACGATCTTCTAATTTTCAATTTCTAAACAATTTTCAATTAATCAATTTTTCAATTATTTTCTATTCAGCGATGTGCCGATTTTATTGAAAATTAATGCATTGAAAATTGTTTGAAAATTAGAAATTGAAAATTGAAAATTCGTCAATACATTCCTCCCGATAGCTGATAAATCGGCGTGATAATGGCCAGGGCCAAACCGCCCACGACCAGGCCGATAACGATCAAAAGGGCCGGTTCGATCGCCGTCGCCATCGTTCCGGTGACGTTTTGCGCTTCAGCATCGTAAATGCGCGCCAGATCCAAAAGCTCTTCTTCGAGACGGCCGGATTTTTCCCCCACCCTGATCATACTGACCGCCATCTGGGGGAAATACGCGCGGAATTCTTCCAGCCCGTCGGACAGCTTGCCGCCCTCGCTCACGTCCGCGCGCACATGCGCCAAACACCGCCCGTAATAATAATTCCCGGCCGCGTTGCCGGTAATAATAAGCGCTTCGTCGATACTCAAACCGCTTTTAAGCAGCGTGCCTAGCGTGAGACAGATTTGCGCCAGGTTTTTTCTCATGCTTAGACCTTTTATCAGGGGGAGGCGCAGAAATAAATAATGCGTCAGCGGCCGGACGAATCTTTGCCGGACCAGCCAGGAAATAACGATAACGGCCGCGACCAACGCGCCGAGGAGAACGTAGCCATGCGCCTGCACCAAATTGGACACGGCAATCAAAGCGCGGGTGGTAAGCGGCAGTTTTATATTCAATCCGGTAAAAAGCGGGGTGATCTTGGGTAAGACGAAAAAGGCCAGGGACAGCCCCAGGACCGCGCCCAGGACCAGTACGATCACGGGATAAAACATGGCGCTCTTTATTTTATCCGCCAGTTCCTTTTCCCTCTTTAACTGCTCCGCGAGATGATGTAGGTTATTTTCGAGATTGCCCGAGGCCTCGCCCGCCGCCACCGCGCTCGTAAAAAACCCGGGAAAGATATCCGGGTACTGCTTCATGGACTTTGCCAGGGAATTTCCGGCCACGACCATGCGGGCGATCTCTCGGATGGTCTCCTTTAGCCGGCCGGAGGCCTGCTCGCGGGAAATATCGAGCGCCTCGGTAATGGTCAGGCCGGATTTAAGCATAATCGCCAGATTGCCGGCGAAGATGGATTTTTCTTTGAGTCCGACGCGGTTGAATAAATAAAACATAATTTGAAAATAATCAATTTTCAATAATCGATGATCTTTTAATTTTCAATTTCTAAACAATGATTTAATTCATCAATTCATCAATTTCTCAATTATTTTTTATTCAGCGATGCGCCGATTCTATTGAAAATTGATGCATTGAAAATTGTTTGAAAATTAAAAATTGAAAATTGAAAATTATAACCTATTCCATCGTCACCCTCAAAACCTCCGACAGCGTCGTAATGCCCCCGAACACCTTCCCCACCCCGTCCTCCATAACCGTGGTCATGCCGCTCTGGCGCGCCGCTTCCATAATCTCGTCGCTTGACGCGCGTTTGATCAGTAAATCTTTTATCTTCGGCTTAAGCTCCAATACCTCGAAGATGCCGGCCCGTCCGCTATAACCGGTATGGGCGCAAACTTTGCAGCCGTCGCCTTTATAAAACGTCATTTTATCAAAATCCTTTTTATAATTAGTGGCAATGATACGCTTCAACTCCGCGTTGCCGGCGATAAGCGACTTTTCCTCATTGCCAAGAAGGTATGAACGGCGGCACTTGGGACAGATAATCCTCACTAACCGCTGGGCGATAACCATCTGCGCGGTAGAAGCGATCAAAAACGGCTCCACGCCCATTTCGAGGAGGCGCAGGAGCGCGGTAGCCGAGTCGTTAGCGTGCAGGGTGGAAAGCACCAGGTGCCCGGTCATGGCGGAATTGACGGCAATATCGGCAGTCTCCGCGTCACGAATCTCGCCCACCAATATAATATCCGGGTCCTGGCGCACGATAGCGCGAAGACCTTTGGCAAAAGTCAGGTTGGTCTTCGCATCAACCTGGATTTGGCTCACTCCCTCGATATCGTATTCCACCGGATCCTCGATGCTCGAAATATGCACTTCGTCCGTATTCAGTATCTTCACCACTTCATACAGCGTAGTGGTCTTGCCGCTGCCGGTCGGTCCGGCCACGAGTATCATACCGTGCGGATTCTTTACCGCCCCTTTCACTTTAGAGAAGTCATTCGCGGAAAATCCCAAACTATCCAGATTCATCTGCCGCGACTCCGCCGACAACAGGCGCAGGACCGCGTTCTCGCCTTTCGTTACCGGCACGATCGAAACGCGGATATCGATCGCTTCTTTTCCGCTTTCGAACCTGAATTTGCCGTCCTGGGCGGCGCGATGCTCATCGGTACGCATGCGGGCGAGAATCTTAATGCGGGACAATACCATATCCAAAAGTTCCGGGGACAGCTGGGCCACCGTATGCATTATCCCGTCGATGCGGAAACGTACGGCCACGTGGTCGGATAAAGGTTCGATATGGATATCGGAAGCGCGGTTACGCTGGCCCCCGCCGATAATAGCGTCAACTATCCCGATAATCATCTTGTCCTTATCGTCGCGGGATATAGCCGCGTCTCCCATCTTAGCCAGGATACCTCCCAATTCCTCGGAAAGAGGCGGACGATAATAAGACAGGGCGGTGCGCCAGTCGTTCGCCGTGATGAAATACGGCTCGAAATCGAAACCGAAACGCTTGGCCAGCATCTGCCGCGTTTCCATGTCTCCCGGATCGGTCATGGCCACCTTAACCCTGTCCCCGTCGCGGGCAAAAGCGATCACGCCCTTGGCTCTGGCCACGGTATCGGGAATCATGGCGAGCACCGCTTCGTCTATCTTCTCGTCGCGCAAATTGACGAAAGCGAACCCCGCGTCATCGGCTATGACCCGCCCTAATTGCTCGTCCTTGACCAGGTCTTTGGTGATGAGAATATCGGCAATATTGCGACCCTTTTTTTCGGCCGTTTGCGCCGCCCGCTCGAAATCGGTTTCACTAATATGGCCCGGCTCGACGAGTAGTTC
>CAYVIA010000019.1:15944-18327 GCA_964451485.1 uncultured Gammaproteobacteria bacterium | reverse complement strand
TTTGAGCGGGTAACGGGAATCGGACCCGTATCTCTACCTTGGCAAGGTAGCATAATAGCCACTATACGATACCCGCGACGGATTTTATGTTTAAGATTTTAGATTGTCGATTTCACGGTAAACTCCATTAGATATTTTTGTCTAACAGAGTAAACTATAAACAGTATAGAAAAAAATTTTATTTTTGGCAAGAGGGATGAATTAAGGGGAAAAAGCATAATCGGGCTTAGCCGCGGATTTGCAAAAATCGGTTGACTGCGGGCGGAAAATGTGCAAAAATAAGGGCACTAAATATTATTTTTCGGTCATTGACAAAGGAATATTTATCCGTTTGCGAATAAACGGGAAAGGAGGGGGGCTAAAATGAGCCGTCGTTATTTCGATTACGTTTTGTTTTTCGCAGTGTTGATTTTATCCGTTTTGTGCATGCACGAAATCGCTTTTGCCGGTGATACGGGCGGGGCCTCCGTCCGGGCCATCGATTGGTTCCATCTGGGGACCGCCATGCTCGCGGGACTGACCTTTTTCCTTTACGGAATCATGAAGATGAGCGCGGGGCTGCAGAACCTGGCCGGTGACCGTCTGCGCTCCGTCCTGGCCGCGTTGGTAAAAAACAGGGTAGCGGCTTTCTTTATAGGCGCTTTTATCACCGTGGCCGTCAATTCGAGCAGCGCCACCACCTCTATGCTGGTCGGTTTCGTCCAGGCCGAACTTCTTTCGTTTACAGAGACCCTGGGCGTAATTCTCGGCGCCGACATCGGCACCTCTTTAACGGTGCAGTTGATCGCTTTCAGATTCGATATTTGCGTCGTCTACCTGGTCATCGCCGCGGGTTTTTCGGGCATGATGTTCGGCCGTAACCGGATAAAGAATGTCGGCCGGGCCGTATTGGGCCTGGGCCTGCTCTTTTTCGGCATGATGCTCATGAAAGACGCCGCCGGGCCGCTCAGCGCCTACCCCGGACTCGTTAATACCTTAAAGGGGCTGAGTAATCCGTTTTGGGGCATTCTCGCGGGCACGGCCGTGGCCGCCTCCGTGCGCAGCAGTATAACCACCGTCGGCATCGTCATGCCGTTTTGCGCGAGCGGGGTTATTTCCCTTGAGGCGGGTATTGCCGTCATGCTGGGCGCCAATATCGGCACTTGTATTACGGCCGGCCTCGCTTCTTTAAAGAAGACCAGGGAAGCCAAACGCGTGGCGATCGCCCACGCGCTTTTCAAGGTCGCGGGCGTGGCCATCTTCGCCTTCTTTTTGATTCCTTACCTGACCGAGCTGGTCAGATATCTCGCCGCGTATTTCGGCTCAGATCCTGCCCGGCAAATCGCCAACGCTCATGCTGTTTTCAATATCGTCATAGCCCTGACGTTTTTGCCTTTTACCTCTTTTTTCGCCTGGCTGGTCTATAAGATCATGCCGAGAAGAAGGCCGGGGGGCATCCGGTTCGATAAGTGGCAATTGGACGAAAGCGTAATAGCTGCTCCCGAGCTCGCTTTTGTGCTGGTGCGCAAAAAACTTGCCGGCATGGCGAAACTGCTCGAGCAGATGCTTAGGGCCATTATTATTCCTTTCGTTTCCGATGAGAAATTCATCCGCCGGGAAAAATTGCCGGCCGAGGAAATCTCCTTGTTGGTCGGGCTGATACCGAAGCAGGACGAGACCTATCCGGAATTACCGCTCCTCGAAGGCGTCGATCGGCGGGAAAAGGCCATCGATGAAATGGAAGAAGAAGCGAAGGAATATTTGTATAAATTAGCGGATCAGGAGTGGATTACCAAAGAGGCCAAGCACAAAGCGGGCAAAATGATATTTGTCGCCAATGGGATCGAACAAGTTGCCGACATTGCCCACCGCAACCTGGTGCCGCTGATCGAGAAAAAGCGGAAGCTGTTTCACGATTTCTCTCTCGAGGGCAAAGAAGAGGCGATGATCTTCCACCATAAGTCATGTAAACTGGTCAGGATGCTAAGCGCACTGCTCGCCTCGACCGATTCCGAACAAGCGCGCCGTCTGGCCCGCGAGATCATGCTGAAAATCAAGGAATATGAAAAGCTGAAGATGGATCATTTTGACTCCCACCTCAAGCGGGTATTAACCAACCGGGAAGAGTCGATGGAAACCGACGAAGTCCACCTTGAATTTTTCAATACCCTGAATGATATCAACAAGGGCGTAGGCGGGATCGTCAAACTTATCCTCGAAATTCTGTTGGTTCCCGCGAAAGACAGAAAAGACAGGAAGAAGGAGGAGGAAAAGTGATAAAGAAGAAAATTTTCGTCATTTGTCCGGTGAGAAAAGTCGATAAAGCCACGAACGAGAAAATTCTGCGATACATAGAAAGGTTGGAAAAACAAGGACACACGGTCCATTGGCCGCCGCGGGATAC
>CAYVIA010000019.1:0-15844 GCA_964451485.1 uncultured Gammaproteobacteria bacterium | reverse complement strand
ACAGGGCCGTAAAAAGCCCTGTTTTCATTTGCTTTCCCGCCTTGACAAATCAGCCAATGTTTAGTAAGGTTTAATATCACGATAATGATTTTTAAAACGTTCTTTAATAGTAAAATTTAGAAAATGGAGGTGGTAGGCCATGCCCGATAATAACGAAAAGAAAGAAAATAAACGAAAGAGGCGATGGTGGTGGCCATTTGGCGGAGAAGAAAAGAGGCCGCCCAAGGAAGTGGTATTTTTTTGGTCGCTTGCCATTATAACTGTTATCCATATTTTTTTGATTATCGCGCCTTCATTCGGCTATAACGCTTCACCACACGCCTGGACTAAGTGTTATCTGATCGCTCTCGGCGTTTATGCTGGGGTGAGGAAATGGGCGCAGTTCGGCAGCGAGAAGATAAACAATAAACGCAAAGGGGAGTATTTCGTTATTTTGTATCTATTCGTAGCCGCGCTTTTGTGTCTTTATGGAGTAAACTGGCATCACACGCTGGATAAAACATTTAAATTTTCTCCTGAACTGTGGGATACTGTAATAGGAGTTATTTTGATATATGGCGGCGCTGATCTTCTGAAAAGGATCGGTGAAAGCAATTTTGGCCGTCTTATCAAAAAGGCGATAGAAAAGTATTTAAAAGAGGAAGATGGTCTATAAAAAACGCCCCGGTTTTCGGACCGGGGTTTTAAATTTGCCAAATCGGCGGATTTTTTATACAATCTAAATACGGGATTTCGTTATAAAATTTTATCAATAAAAATATGTACGACTTGATTATTATCGGCGCCGGGCCGGCGGGAATGACCGCCGGGATTTACGCGGCGCGGCGGGAGATGAAAGCGCTTATTATCGGCCGCGAAACCGGGGGGCAGATGGTCTGGGCTTCCGAGATCGCCAATTTTCCCGGCTTTAAGAATATCGGCAGTTTCGACCTGATCGAACGCATGCGGGATCAGGTTACGGCCCTGGGCGTGGAGATAAAAACGGACGAGGTAAGAAAAATAGAAAAAAACGAAGACGATATCTTTATGCTGGCGACGGAAAAGGAGAAATTCACGGCCAGAACCGTGATCGTGGCCATGGGTCTCTCGCCCCGCCGGCTCGCCATCCCCGGCGAAGAGGAATTCGCCGGCAAGGGCGTGTCCTACTGCGCCAACTGCGACGGGCCGCTTTTCCGCGGTAAAACCGTGGCCGTGGTGGGCGGCGGCAACGCGGCTCTGGACGCGGCCGAGGTGCTTTCTAAGATCGCGGCCAAAGTTTATCTTGTTCACCGGCGGGAGGAATTCCGCGCTTTCGCGGCGCTCGTCGATAAAATACGGGCCGCCGAAAATATCGAGCTGGTTTTGTCGAACGAAATGAAAGAGATTGCCGGCGGCCAACGGGTCGGGAAAATTAAAGTACATGACAATAAGACGGACGCGGACAGGGAAATAAAAGTTGACGGGGTGTTCGTCGAGATCGGCCGTATCGCGAGTACCGACCTGGTGGCCGGCCTGGCCGAACGCAACGAACGGAACCAGATTGTCGCGGACGAGAAATGCCGCACGAAAACGCCGGGACTGTTCGCCGCCGGCGACGTTACCGCCGTGCCTTATAAGCAGATCACCATCGCCTGCGGGCAAGCCACGATCGCGGCCCTGGCGGCTTATGAATATTTGCAATTGAAAGAGGGAAAGACGGCGGGAGCGGCGATTATACACTTGCATTAGATATGGGGTATTGTTTTGGTCCGCTCGAGCCGGGCGTCCCGCCCGCGAGTTTGCGGGAGCGTTTAAAAACCCTGGGTTGCTTCGCGGGCGGGGACGCCCGGCTCGAGCATATTTGCAGATAAACCTCAGACAAAAAAGGAGGAGAAAAATGAAACAACCGCTTTATGCTCTTTTGATCGCGCCTGATGAAAAAATGCGCCATGACGCCGAAACAGGAAAGAAACTGATCACTATTCGCGAAGGCCACCGCGATTACCGGAAAGGTCTATGCATGCTTTGCTGCCACCTTGTACCCTGGGCCGTGATGGTCGAGATTACAGAGGTGCGGTATTGTACCGCAGGCGAGGTAACCGAAGAAGAATACCGGGCCAACGGCTACGGCTCGGCCGAAGAGATGCTGGCCGACTTGCAAAAATATTACCCCCACCTTTCCTGGGATTCGCCGGTAACGGTTATCCGCTGGAAAAATCCGCGGGGCGCGCTGGTTGACAAGGCAAAAGCGGGCCGGAAACGCCGGAAAAACGAGTAAAAACTACAAAACCCGGACTCGCGTGAGCGCCGGGTTTTAAAATTGTAGGGACCGCCCCTCCCCTGGCGGGCCCGTGCGGTAAAGCCGTTTGCGCATATCGCCGCAGTTGTTCAGGTTACCGAACTCCCGCACCCCTCCCGCGGGGAGGGGATTCTGCCGGACATGTCCGGATTAAAGTCCCCTCCCCGCGGGAGGGGTGCGGGAGTATATTGTTTTAGCTAACGGTTTAAGACGATATGGATGTATCCCCTGGACGAGGATGACAGGGGAGGGGTAAAATTCGCTTTTGCTAAAGGAAAGGAGGGGTTTCACGGCTTTATGCATACGCTTCTTAAAGTAGCCAATTCGCTTGACAACACTCTCCGATCTGCTAAACTAAAAACGCTTGCCGAAGACGGGCTTCGGCCGGGTAAAGGCACTTTTTACAATTTTTTGTTTGCCTGCCGGTTTACCGATTGGGCGGTATTTAAGGAAATACTGCCGATTGCCAAATGCCGGTTGGCGAAAAAGGAGGGGTCGTATGGATGACAAGGAATTAGGGACGTTAGTCAAGGCGCTGGTCGAAAAAGAGGGAAAATTGTCCCGCGAAGCCATGCAGGGGATTATGGATCATGCCTGGCTGGCTAACCGCTTCGGCGAATCGCTGCAAATCGAAGAGTGGCGACAGGCCGCTATGTATCGTCTGCACGATTGGCTGCTCGAACAATTGATCGCGGAATTCGGATTTCCCGATTTTTTCCGCCGCAATGGGCGTACACCAGAACACACTTATATCAGGGCTTATCTCAATTTTCTGTTGGCCTGTAATATGCCTCTGAAGGAAATAGTAGAAAGGGTAAGGCAGTTTAACTTCCTTGTCTTACGAATGGTCGGGCGCGTCGAGGAATTTATGCGCCAGACCGTTACGTTGTGCTGTAATGATGGCTGGACTCCAGTCCTGATGCTGGGCGGCAAGGCGGGTTATCTGTATCCCGACGAATATTTGCCGGCTTTCGATGCCGTTGGCGGGTTATGCGGGCATAAATTGCCGTCCTTGCGTTTTTTCCTGTCAGGAGAACACAAAATCGATCTACGAAACGAAGTGCAGGTACCGCGTCTTATCTTTTATCCCCCCGAGCCGTATTCGGTCGAATGGAAGGAAGACAAGGACGAGGCCTTTAAGGCAATCAAAAAAAAGGTTTGGTCCCGGTATCCCTCCCTGAAAAGAGGAGATGTCCCTTTACGGGTAGAAATCGCTTCCTGTGCCGACGTAGTTTCTCTTTATTATACGAATTTTATCTGGCGCGGGATTCTTTCCCCGGATGACATCGTTACCGGTACTTCCAGCTTCAGGATGAACGATGATTTGATCTGTTTTTCACAGGGAGACGTTTGCGCCCGGAGTTACCGGAATATAGCGAAAGTTCAGCGGGTTTTACCCCTGATCGTGTACGGTTTTTCGCATCGCCTAAGCTAACGGGTAAATTACCGAAGAAAATTAATCAAATAAACAACCAAACCCGGACTCGCGTGAGTACCGGGTTTTTAAAATTGTAGGGACTGCCCCTCCCCTGGCAAGTCCGTGCGGTAAAGCCGTTTGCGCATATCGCCGCAGTTGTTCAGGTTACCGAACTCCCGCACCCCTCCCGCGGGGAGGGGGCTTGCGGCGCGTATTAGAGTAAAAATTACACTTGGGGGTGAGGGCTCAGGAGCCAGAGAATCATGGCTTTTTGCATGTGCAGGCGGTTTTCCGCCTGGTCAAAGATTACGGAGTTGGGGTGGTCCACGGCGTCGCGCGAGATTTCGTAGCCGATATGGCAGGGCATGCAGTGCATAATCTTCGCTTGCGGCGCGTATTTATCGATCAGGCGCGCGTTCAGCTGGAAAGGCATGAAGGTTTTTTTGCGCCGTTCGTATTCTTCCCGGAATTCGGGCACGACCTGTCCGTCGCGGAAAAACTCCATATTCATCCAGGTGTCGGTATGGACGAAATCGGCGCCGCGTACGGCTTCGGCCGGATTGGATGTGCGTTCCACCAGACCGGTGGCTTCCGCCTGTTCATTGAGTTCCGCGTCCACGCTGTCGGCATCCGTTTCGGCCGCGGCCAGCGCTACTTTTATCCCGAGTTTCGTACAGGCGAGCATAAGCGTGTTCGATACGTTATTTTCGATCCCGAGCCAGGCGATCTTTCTTACTTTGTCGATGCCGCCCGCGTGTTCGGCCATGGTGAGAAGATCGGAGAGGGCCTGGGCCGGGTGGTATTTTTCGCTGCAGGCGTCGATTACGGGAATGCGGTCGAACGAGGCGGCCGTTTCCACGTCGGCCGCTTTTTTGGCGCGGAACATAAGGATATGCCCGAAGCGCATCACCGCCCTGATCTCGTCGGCGAAATCGGTCAGGGAGAACTGGCTGGTGCGCGCGTCGAGGAAGATGGCGTGGCCCCCGAGTTCGGTCATGGCGGCTTCGAACGAGAGCCGGGTACGGGTGGATGTTTTCTGGAAAAGCATGATCATGGTCTTGTCCGGCAGTAAGCCGGTCAGTTCGCCGGCCGTCCGTCTGGCCTTGATCTTTTCGGCCAGGTTAAGCATGTTTAAAATGTCTTCTTTGCCTTGTTCCTTTAACGAAATTAGATGACGCATAATTTTTATCATTAAAATTTAATTCGGATTGTAATAATGCAGAATTTATGTATTCGATTATCGGCTGGTTCTACTTTGCTCTTTTTTTGACTTGGCGAATTCTAACTCCAGTCGCCACCGGAGAAAAAAGAGCAAAGTAGAACCAGCCTTTCCACACTTAAGAATACAAACGCGTAAGTTCCGTAATATTTGAATTATATCAGAAAAGTGCTAAAATGACCATAGATAAAGAAAACATTATGCCGACATTCGACGAGGAACAAAACGCTTTTCAAGCCGGCTACCGGCTCGTAGGCGGGATTGATGAAGCCGGGCGGGGACCGCTGGCCGGGCCGGTAGTGGCCGCTTGCGTGGTTTGCCGTCCGGATACGGAAGTAGACGATAAAATCCTGGCAGAGATCAAGGACTCGAAAAAATTGACGGAAAGAAAGCGGGAAGAGCTTTATGATGTCGTCCATCGATCATTTGCCGGGGTCGGCGTCGGCTGGTGCGACCACGCCACTATCGACCGCGTCAATATCCTGGAGGCGGCTTTCCTGGCTATGAAAAAGGCGATTGGCGCCCTGTCCGCCAGGCCGGACTTTATTCTCCTGGATGGCAAGTTCCCCCTGCCCAACACTTCGTTGCCGCAAAAGGCCATTATCGGCGGCGACGATCTCGTTTTATCCATTGCTGCCGCTTCCATCATCGCCAAGGTGGTGCGGGACCGGATGATGCGCGGCTGGCATGACCATTATCCGGTTTACGGTTTCGACCGGCACAAGGGTTACGGCACGAAATTGCACCTGGAACGATTGGCCGAACACGGGCCATGCCCCATACACAGAAAGAGCTTCGCGCCCGTAAAAAATATGTTATGAATCAAGAGTTATGCGTTATGAGAAAAAATCGCTTGTGAAAATGAAAAAAATTAATTATAATGTAAATGTATTAAATAAAGATACGGATTATGAATAATCTGACGGGCGGCAACGCCTTGCTTGACGCCGATATTATCCTGGATAAAGCGCAAATCGAGGGAAAAATGAAAATAGCCGATTTAGGGTGCGGTACTACCGGACATTTCGTTTTTCCCGCCGCCCGCGCGCTGGGAAAAGACGGCTGCGCCTATGCCGTGGATATTTTAAAACCGGTACTCGACGCCGTGGCCAGAAAAGCGAAGCAGGAGAATGCCGGGAACGTGAAAGCGGTCTGGAGTAATTTAGAGGTTTTCGGGGCTACCGGCATCGAAACGGAGAGTTTGGACGCGGCTTTGCTTGTCAATACGCTGCACCAGTCGCATAAGCGCGTGGAGATTTTGCGGGAGACGATCCGCATGCTGAAGCGGGACGGAAAACTGATCGTCGTGGAATGGAAAAACACCGCTTCGCCTTTCGGCCCGCCCGCGGAGGAGCGGGTACGCAAAGATCTCCTGATCAACGGCGGCGGGAAGCTGGGGCTCCGGTTCGAAGAAGAATTTTTCGTCGGGCAATATCATTACGGGCTGTTATTTACCAAAGCGTAATATTTTAATGCTCTAAGTATGAAAGCGTTATTATCATTCCATTATTGGTTTAACTTTCAGCCGGGGGAGCTCTCTTCGTCCGGCTTAAGGTATTTTTTCGGATTTTTGGTCCTGCTATTCGCGGCCGTTTTTATCTTTATCCTGATCAGGAAGGCGGGCAGAAAAAGTATCTACAACCGTATCTGGCGGCAGGCATATTCGTTTTCCCTGACCAACCTTATCATCGGAGTAATCATGCTGTTTTTCTTTTACGAGTCGGTGCCTTTCCTCTCCGCCCGCTTCTGGCTTCTGGCCTGGGGGGCGGGAATAGGAATCTGGCTGTTTTTTATCGTCAGGGCCCTGATAAGGATACCGAAAATGAAAGAGGAAATAGCCAGGGAAGAGGAGTATAAGAAGTATATACCATAGTCCGCGCTGACACGGACATGAGAAAACTCCCGGTAATCAGGGAGTTTTTTGCAGAATATATGCATTATAATCGAAGGGTCGGACAATTCGGGGAAGAGTTGGCGCAAAAATATTTAGAGAGAAAAGGGCACAGGATCATAGACGCCAACGTTAAAACCAGCTATAAGGAAATAGATATTATCGCCAGGCGCGGCCGGATGCTGGTTTTTGTCGAAGTGAAGACGCGGACATCGGGCCGCATGGGCCTGGCCGAGGAGAATATCGGGCGGAGAAAAATAAATAATCTGAAGAAGGCCATGAATCATTATTTACGCGACCATCCACACGACGAAAATCTGGTACAACTGGATTTTGTCGCCATCGACATCGACAAGGAAGATAAAAAAGCCAGGATTAAACACTATCAGGATATTTATTGAAGAGAGAATTTTATCGGCAGCATGAAAACCGGGCGGAGAAAGGCCCGGTTTTCCCGTTTTTACCCACATTATTTTCCACATGCCAGCAAGGGTTTACCCCCAGCTTATGAACGGTTTATATACTTGACGCGAAATATAGCAAGGGTATAAGGTAATAATGCCATTGATTTCTGGATGGCGGAAAATCTGACAGCAAAGACAGCAATGGCCCTGTTTCGTTAAATATTGCGTTCGGGCTAAAGAGGCAAATAGGGTGTCCACTCGTTTGTTCCCTTTGGCCCTGACGCATATTTTATATTAATTAAGTTATTCATATATTTTAGCCTTTTGGCTATATTAGTCGTTTGACGCGATTATTGATCTTTATCCGTGGATTTTCGCAGAAAATATTTGATAATCAAGGAGGGTATAGTATGTATGAGAAGAATGAGAAAAATTATTATCGGAGTCGTTGTTTTTACTTTTTTGTTTAATATTAGTTTTTTTAATATTGTTTTGGCAACAGAGGAATTACCGGCGCCGGTTATTGTTACCCCGAATGAGAGCACTATTACCGGTAAAGTTAAGCCGACTATTACCGGGCTTACCAAGAGCGGTACTTCTGTCTATGTTTATATAGACGGAAAATATAACGGTAAGACCGAGATATTAAACGATGATTCAGGTACCGCTAATTTCAGTTATAGACCATTCCTGAATTTAAGCGTGGGCAGTCATAGTATTTATGCCATTGCCGGGGATAATAACGGGCGAAAAAGCGAGCCGTCGCCAGCCGTAAATTTTAACGTAGAATTACCCTTTCCCGCCCCGACTTTATTTGCTCCGGTGGTCAACAAAAATACCACTGTTGACAAGCCGTTTATCGTCGGATTGGCCAAGAATAATTCGATTATTCGCGTTTTTATCGATCAGAAGCTTTTTGGCGAATTTAAGGTCAATAATGACGAATCAGGTACTGCCGATTTCGCCTATCTTCCCTTTGTGGGCTTGACAAGCGGCGAGCACCTGGTGTATACTACGGCCATAGACGAACGCGGCAAAGAAAGCATCTGGTCGAATATCATATATTTTAATGTCGGGCCGGCGCGACAGCCGAAAATAAGCGCCGCGGCCGCGGAAGAAAAATGCGAGGGAGAGGGAGATGAATGCGCGCTCGATAAACCAGAGGTTTTAGGGACGGAATTCACGCCCGGTGACGAAGCGCCGGGTACGGGCAGCAGCAGTGTCGGGGGAATCATAGATGAAGTTTTGAAAGATAAGCGGGACACGGCCGCTCCGGGCGGATTGATCGATGAAAATCGAATACGCCAGGGAAAAATTAACCTGAACCTGGTCATTTTCCTGCTGTTTCTTCTGGCTATTATCGGCTGGATATTCTGGGTGAACAGGGAAATTATCGCCGAAAAAAGAGCAGAGGCCGGGAAAGAAAAAGAGATTAAACAATAGATGTACGCGGGAATAATTCAGACGCGTAAATTTCAAGATCGTAAAAATTTGTATATATCCTGTAGGATTTTACATAGGTCCAACAGGCCCCTTCTTTGAAAAATCCGCCCCGGCTTATGTCGGGGCGGATTTATGTTAATAAAAAATAATTTCCTTACCGCCATCATAAAAAGAACATTAATCATGGTCCAATTTGACTTATGAAGAAAAATGTTTTAATATTAAATAAATTATTCTTACAACCATGAACGTTACGGAATTGGCGAGAATCTTAAAAATAACCCCCCAGGAGCTGCGCGATACCCTGCCGCAGATCGGTTTTGATATTGGACAAAAAGCCATAAAGATCAACGTTAATGTCGCCCATAAAATTATCAGGCAGTGGCCCGAGCTTAAAGGACAGCTGGACAGGCAGAAAGCGGCCGAGGAAAAAGAAAAAGCGGAAGAACAGACAGAGGCCCGGGCGGAAAAAACGATCACAGTGCCTTTCACCGTTACTGTCAGGGAATTTTCCGCCCTTTCCGGACTTTCCATTAACACGGTTTTATCCGAGTTGATGAAAAACGGCATTTTCGCGTCCATCAACGAAAAGATCGATTTCGATACCGCCTGGCTGGTCGGCTCCGAACTGGGAATCGAGGTCAAGCCCGGGCAGGCGCGAGAGGAGGACAGTAACGGGAAAGAGGGCGCTGTCAGACTGAAGGAGATCATAGCCGAAGAGAGTAAAGGCGATTTGCGTCCGCGCCCGCCGGTCATTGTCGTTATGGGGCATGTGGACCACGGTAAAACCAAATTACTCGACGCTATCCGCCGCACGCACGTGGTGGAAGGGGAGGCGGGCGGCATCACCCAGCACATCGGCGCGTATCAGGTCGAGAGGAACGGCCGTTTGCTTACTTTTATCGATACTCCCGGCCACGAGGCCTTTACCGCCATGCGCGGCCGCGGCGCGCGCATCGCCGATATTGCCATTTTAGTGGTGGCGGCGGATGACGGCGTCAAACCACAGACCATCGAGGCCTGCCGCATCATCAAGGCGGCTAAAATCCCTTTTGTGGTGGCAATCAACAAGATCGACAAGCCGGAGGCCAATATCGATAAGACCAAGCAGGAACTTTCCGCGAAATTACAGATCGTGCCGGAGGATTGGGGAGGGAAAACCGTATGCGCGCCGATCTCGGCCAAAGAGGGTACCGGCGTGGTCGAACTTTTGGATATGGTTCTCCTGGCGGCCGAAACCGAATCGGCCGGCTTAACGGCCAATCCGAACGCCAGAGCTGTCGGTACGGTTATCGAATCGCACGTGGACAAGGGCGCCGGTCCGGTCGCGACCATTTTGGTGCAAAACGGCACCCTGAAGACCGGGGATTCGCTGACGCTCGACAACGTCATTATCGGCAAGGTCAGATGTTTAAACGACTATCAGGGCGGTAGGATCGACGCGGCCGGTCCGTCCGCTCCGGCCCGTATTATCGGCCTCAAGAGCGCGCCCCAGGTCGGCGATATCCTGACTGTGGGCGAGGGCGTGAAAGTAAAAGGTAAGAAAATAAAAAGCGTCAGCCGTCCGGCCGTACCCGCCGCCAGCGAAGAGGAAAAGGAGAAGGAAAGCCGGAGCAAGAAAATAAACCTGATAATCAAGGCCGACGTGCTCGGTTCGGCCGAAGCGATCGAAGAATCACTCGAGAAGATAAGTTCGGATGAGGTGAAAATAAAAATTATCCGCAAGGGGCTTGGCAATATCACCGACGGCGATATCAAGCGGGCGGAAGCGGCCGGGGCCCAAATCCTCGGTTTTAACGTCAAGGTTCCGCCCGTTATCGAGGAACTGGCGCGGGAGAAAAATATAACCATAAAGATTTACAGGATAATTTACGACCTGATAAACGATATCAAGGACCAGGCCGGAAAACTGATCGAGCCCACGGTCAGGCGGGTAGAGTTGGGCCGGGTGAGGATATTGGCGGTTTTCAAGGCCGGCAAAGAGGAACAGATCGTCGGAGGAAAGGTCCTCGAGGGCGGGGTCGAGCCGGAAACGATAGCGGAAATACTGCGCGGCCAGGAATCGGCCGGCGGGGGCAGGATCGTCAAGCTGCAATCCGCCAGGGAAGACGTGCGTTCGGTGGACACGGACCAGGAATGCGGCATCGAATACGCGGGCGACGGGACCATACAGAAAGGAGATATTCTGGTGGTGAGCAAGGAAGAGAAGATCACTAAGAAATGATAATTTTCAGGAATATTTTTTTGAGCGGATCGTTTATAACCGATAGAAACCTCTTTGCTATTAAAGCATGAATATTTTGTCTTGAGGTCTGATGCTAATTAAAAAATAATCCGAAGAGACAAAATAATGAATTATTTTTAATCCAATGTCTCGCATAGATCAAATCAATTCGCTCCTGCTCAAAGAACTGGCCATACTTGCCGAGCAGGAGGTGTTTTTGAAAGACGGACTTATTACTATAAGCTACGTGGATTGTTCGCCTGATTTGCGGCACGCGCGCATCGGGGTCTCTGTTCTGCCCGACAACCTGACGGATATCGCCATTAAAAAGCTGGAGAGAAAAAGTTCGATTTTTTCCGCTCAGCTGCAAAAAAAGATCGATATCAGGCACATTCCTAAATTTCGCTGGCTGGCCGACGATCGGGAGAAAAATGCCGCCGTCATCGAAAAAACGCTGGAAGAAATTTATGGAAAATAAATACGCGCGGGCTTACGCGAAAATGAAAGAAGCGGATAGTGTTTTGCTCGTTACCCATAACCGGCCGGACGGAGACGCCTTGTCTTCGGTTTGCGCCCTCGCGGACCTTTTGACCGGGATGGACAAGGATTTTTTCGCCTACTGTCTTGATCCGCCGCCGTACCAGCTCGCCTTTCTGCCGCACGCGGAAAAAATAAGCGCCAACAGAGGGGAAATTAATTTTTATTCCCATGATCTTATTATCGCTCTCGACTGCGGCAGCATGAGCCGCACCAACCTGGAGGTGGAAATTTCGAAGAAGGCCGCCCACCAGTTCATTATCGAGTTCGATCACCATCCCAAGGTAGACGATTATGCCGATATCGAGATCAGGGATCCGCGCGCCTCCTCCACGGCCGAAGTGCTTTATTCGTTCTTCAAGGTCAACGGCCTGAAAATCAACAAGAACGTGGCTAACTGTATTCTGGCCGGCATTATGACCGACACCGGTAATTTTCTTTACCCCTCTACCACCGACACTACCATCAAGATTGCCTCGGAAATGCTCCTGCGCGGCGCCAGGTTTCCCCTTATTCTCGAAAATACCTGGCGCAACAAGAGTTTGGCGGCCATGAAAACCTGGGGGCTGGCCATCAATAACCTGAAGATAAACAAGACCTATAATTTCGCGTATTCCATCCTCTCCCGCGGCGAGATCAGGGCCAGCGGCGCCACCGATGAGGAGCTTGAGGGTATATCCGGGTTTTTAAGCAACCTTCACGGCGTCAACGGACTCGTGCTTTTGCGCGAGGAAGAAGACGGGAAGATCAAGGGGAGTTTGCGTACATCCAGGCCGCAGATAGATATCTCCGTCTTAGCCCAGATGCTGGGCGGGGGCGGCCACGCCAAGGCCTCGGGGTTCTCCCTGCGCGGACATCTCGAAAATAAGAACGGACACTGGCGGGTCGTTTGACAGCGGATGAAACTTTTAATATATTGTTAATATAGATATAATAAATTTAGTCATAAGTATAATAATATGCCACTCATTCCCACAGTTATAGAAAAGTCGGGACAGATCGAGCGGGCCTACGATATCTATTCGCGGCTTTTAAAGGACCGTATTATTTTTTTGGGAGAGCCGATCAGCGACCATGTCGCCAATATCGTCATCGCCCAATTCCTCTTCCTCGACGCGGAGAGCAAGGATAAGGACATCAAATTCTATATCAACTCTCCCGGCGGCTCGGTAACGGCCGGGCTGGCCATTTACGACACCATCCAGTACATCAAGTGCGACGTGTCCACTATCTGCGTGGGCATGGCCGCCAGCATGGGCGCGGTCCTCTTGGCCGCCGGCGCCAAGGGAAAAAGATTCGCCTTGCCCAACAGCGAGATCATGGTCCATCAGGTGATGGGAGGGGCCGAGGGTCAGGCGGCCGATATCAAGATCAGGGCAGAGCATATCCTTAAGATCAGGGACCGCCTTAACCAGATTTTAGCCAAACATACCGGCCAGACTATCGCCAAAATCGAGAAAGATACGGACCGCGACCGTTTCATGTCGGCTGATGAAGCGAGAAAATACGGCATTGTCGACAAGATCATCACGAAATAAGAATTTACTATTGACATTCCCGCAAATCTTTGCTATACTGTAAATAAGGAGTATAAAAAGGGCATCTTGTGCCCTTTTGTTTTTTTTGTTCAAAAAAAGTTTTCAACAAATACCTTATAATTTTTGTCCCGCAAGCATGCGGGATTCGTAAAAAATTTTCAAATATTTTATAAATAAAAACAAAAACCATGGACAATGCTAATGTTGCGGCCATAGACGGGCTGCAGGACGCGCCAAAACCAATGGTGCATGATGACTTCGCCTATTCGGTGGCTTCGGCTTTCGCTATCGGTTGCTGGGCTTTTTTACTCGTCCTCATATAGGAGACAGGGTGAAAGCGACAGAAAAACAGGGCGCGGGATCTGCCCTGTTTTTTTATTGCCTAATGCGAATAACGCGAATACGGGCAGAGATTTATCCGTAATTCGCGGCATTCGCATTATATTTTAAAATAGGTTCATGTTATAATAGTCCACCGGGGCGTAGTCATCGGTGAGCGCCGGCATGTCCGTCGCCACTTTTCCTGTCCATAAATGTTGCAAGTCGCTTTCGTATGAGGGGTCTTCGCTCGCAAAATCCGGCACCTTGTCCGATTTCAACGCCACCAGCATGATATTTTGCGGGTCATAGGCGTTATTCGCGCTGACTATGGGAAAAATATAAACCTGGGGGAAGACGGCGCGATAGGTCGCCAGTTCGGCGCGCAGGAATTTTCCCTTGTCCCCGTCAATGGCCGAGATAAGATTGATCATGGCTACGCCGCCGTCATTCAAGCAGTCATATAATTTTTCCACCGCTTCCCGGGTGGTAAGCTGGTAGGGAATGGACAGGCGGGAATTAAAGGCGTCGCCGAAAACGACGTCATAACGGCTGGCGGTCTTATTGAGGAAAACCCTGGCGTCTTGATGAAAAATATTGAGGCGGGGATCGTCGGTCAGGCGGAAATATTTCCTGGCCATGGCGGTCATGCCCGGATCGATTTCGACTACGTCCATGGTAGCTTCCGGACTGCGGTAGAGGAAATCCCTGGGATAGGTATAGGCGGCTCCGCCGAAAAGGAGCGCTTTTTTTATATCGGGGCGGAAATATCCGGCCAGCCGGAAAAATTTAGTATAGTCGAAAACGAGTTCATCGCTGTCTAAGTACATGGCCGACTGGATACCGTACGGGTCCATGATGAGCGAGCGCGCGGGATGGGCGCTGTTCATGTTGGTTACGATCAGCAGGCGGTTATACAAAGTATCGATATCCACGGTTCCCTTTGGCCAAAGCAGTTCCGGCTTCGCCGCCAGCGCGGAGAAGACGGCCAGCGCGAAGATCAGTAAACTTATTTTCGTTTTAAAAAGCCGTTTCGCGGAAACCATGACAGAGGTAACAAAGAGCAGGGCGGCGAGCAGGAAAAAGATATTGGTGCTGCCGAGCAGGGGAATAAGAAAAAAACCGGCCGTGAAAGTGCCGGCGATACTGCCGAGGGTGGAGAGAGCGTAAATATTGCCGGCGGTCGCGCCTGACGATTCGACGCTTTCGATTTTCAGCCGAATGGCGTAGGGCGCGACCATGCCGAGAAGGATGCTGGGTGCGGCGAAGAGGGAAAGAATCGCCGTGAGCGCGCCCGCATATACGTTATCGATCCTATATTGTACGAGAGTGAGTATCGGCGTTTTCAGAAAAACCAGCAGAACGACGAAAATTCCGCCGGTAAAAATGATAGCGGAGAATATATGGGCGCTCGGTTTTCTGTCCGCGACCCGGCCGCCGAGGAAGTAGCCCAAACTCAAAGACCCCATAATTACGCCGATGAGCGCGGTCCAGACGACGATAGAAGTGCCCAGGAAAGGCGCCAGCACCCGCGAGCCCACGATTTCCATGATCATGGTAACGGCGCCGCAGATAAAAACGGCGATAGACAGAACGTATTTGTTCATAGGCAGATTTTTATTTATTTTCATCGAGTGACTCAAGCCACTTTTTCAGTTTCAGGGCCAAGGCCTCGGGATGGGCGTTGATCTCGTCGTGCAGGCCGTCCACCTCTATATGATGCTCTTTGGCTACATCCTCCGGCAGTTTACCGTAAACTTTTTCGCTTACGTCCCGGTAGTCCGTAAGTTCGTCAGTAGCGCTCAATACCAGTACGTTGGCTTTAAGTCGGGAAAGCAAGTCGTTTAAGTTTATTTTTTTTCTCGCGGCGAGCGACTTGAATTGGTTGAAGGCCCTTACCGGATTGAGCAGATTTTTCATGAAATCCAGGTTGTGCCGCCAGTAATTTTTGGCGGCCCCGGCCTCTCCCCCGAACGCCTCTCTGATCCTTGCGGGGGCAATCTCGACATTGACGTGTTTAAGGAAGTCGTAAGTCAGCTTCGGCAGATTGCTTTCGTTGGCGGAAATGCCGTTAACCAGGACGATGTTATCCACGGTTTCGGGGCGCGACCTGGCGAGTTCGAGCGCGATGATATCGGACCGCGAGTGCCCGATAACGGTGGTCTCGGAGGAGGCGGGACTGATGCCCAATTCTTCGAAGGCCCGCCCGTAAACCCCGGCCATTTTATCGAGGTTGCTGTTTTTAAGCGAGGAGCTGGCGCCCGAGTCGAGAGGGGAGATACAGATTACCCGGCAGTTTCCCATGTACTGCGCCAATTCTTTGACGACGCCGGTGTAAGGAACATAAGAACCGGAGAAGCCGGGGATAGTTATAAGAGTTTTTTCTTTGCCTTCACGCTTTTCTTTGGCGGGCACTTCGATGTACTCGATAGTTACATTCTCTCCTTCGTACGTGAAGGAGATCTGCTTGGGACTTTCTATACATTTAGATATTTCCTCTTCCCTGGCAGGGTCATGGTCCCTTTCGTATTTATAGTCGGGGGAGTTTTGCGCGGCAGCGCTTATCTTCTCCGGTCCGAATGGTTGTTTTGGCATA
>CAYVIA010000018.1:0-18898 GCA_964451485.1 uncultured Gammaproteobacteria bacterium | reverse complement strand
TCTAATACTTTGTCAAGGGTTAGCTTTGAAAAAGCTTTAAAACTAAACCCCTATAAATAAATCTTTTATAAAAGCCGTCTGATGCCTGCGCGCAGGCATCAGACGGCTTATGTTTAATCTTTGATCTTACTCCGTCTTCTGCTTCCTTCTTAATTTCTCCGCGACCGATAACGAAACCAGGCCGAAGAAAAACACCAGGGCGGAAGCGCCGAAACCTAAACCCGTTACCGGCAGGATTTTCTCTGCCGTAACCGCCACGTTGCCGCTGGCGCTGACCGAGGGATAGTTGGCGGCGCCGACCTCGGCTGTATTGGTGATTAGGCCCGACGAAGCGTTCGCGCCGATATCGACCATAAGCGTTGCTGTTTTGCTCTCGCCCGGCTGGATATCCCCGAGGGTTATAACCGTGCTCGTGCCGCCGCCGCCGCTTAGGGTCATGCCGGCGGGAAGATTATCCGACACCTTGACGCCGAACGCGGCCAGGTTCCCCGTATTTTTTACGGTAATGGTGAAAACGAGGTTCTTGTCGCCCGGATTGACCTGGGTTTTCGAACTGCTCTTGCTGATCATCAACACCGGCGCCCCTTCTTCGCCCTTAACGCATTCCTCTTCCGGCAGGGTGGAAATCGTTACTTCATCGCCCGCCACTTCCGAAGAATCGAGGGAAACCGGGCGGAAATAATAAGTAGTGCCGAAAGAGAGGCCCGTAACCGTAACATCATGGCCCGTAACTTTATCCGGATCTTCCGCGGTCGAGGAAGCATAGCCGAAATTAGTGCCGGTGGCCGTATAAATATCCGGGTGCGTTACCGTGTCGAAAACCACGCGCGAGGTGGCCGGTTCGCTCGAGACCCAGGTAATAAGAGCGGAGTCGCAATCGGCGTTTCCCGCTTGCACGTTGGCGATATTAAGCCCGAGTAAGCTGCCGCCGCCGCCCACGGAACTGACGGGACTTCCGCCGCCGCCGCCTGATCCGCCGTTCGTATCACCCGAACCGTCATTCTCACCGTCGTTTTCATCGCCACTGTCGTTTTTACTCTCTATTTTATGGTTAATGAATTGAATATCCTTGCTTTCACCCTCATTAAGATCGATCATTATAGCGCCCGATGCCGGCTCGACCGCTTCCCAGCCGGACGGCAGGACCTCCGACAATGAATATATTCCCGCCTCCAGCCCGGAAAATACGGTGCAGCCGCCAACGGTCTGCTGCGAAACCGTGGAAGATCCATAATTCAGGTCAAATTGCCAGACGGCTGAAGAGGTGGCCCGGTCAGCGGTCGTGGAGGCGAGGCCATCGGCATCCTCTAATTTACATACGCTGATCGTTCCTGTCGCCGGTTCCGGCTCCGGTTCCTGCCCCGGTAAATAATTGCCGAAGTGAAGGCCGGTAACGGCCTCGCCTTCGCCCAAAACGACATCGTGCCGGCCGGAAGGCGGATATGTTTGTACCCAGTCCGGCCGTAATTCTTCGGTAATGGTATAACTTCCCGGAGGGAGATTGCCGAATTCATAACATCCGTACTTACCGGTGGTGGTCGTAGCCGAAGCCGCGCCGCTTAAAGTAATCTCCCATCCCGGCAGTACGTCCAGGGCGGTTTCGTCCCAGACGCCATTATCGTTCAAGTCGTTGAATTTACATCCGGAAAGGGAGCTGGTCGCCTCTGTTACTGCCGGTACGGCTTTATTCGCGAATTCGCATTCGATATCCTCCCAAACGTCAAGGTCTATGTCGATGGTACCGCTGGCAATATCGATAATACTGCCATAATCGTCATCGCCCCAGCAAATGATGTTATCCGTACTCCATCCCGGCTCCGCCGCTTCCGCGACATTATACTGTCCCGGCAAAAGGTTGAAAGTAATCCATTCTCCGTCAGAAAGCGAAAAATTACCGTCAAAATCCGTATTGAAAGCGAACTTTTTCGCGCAATCATCGGGGCTTCTTTTATAAATAGTAATAAATCCCGGATCCTCCGTGCAATCGAGGCCGCATTCACCGCTATAAGCGCTTATTTCCGGAACGGAAAACAAAAAATTCCCGAAAAATAAAAAATACAAAGCCAGCGCGATAACGCTCGCCAGCAGAAAAACGATGTTTTTGCGCCTCCCCAAGATTTTTTCCACGAATTTCGTTTGCATAGATTTTGCTTTAATGAATAATAATTAAAAAGCGAATAAAACAATTACTTCAAGTTGATTAAAAATTATATAGATATAAATTAAATTTTCGGTTAAAAAAAAATTACGGTTTAATTAATTCGTAAACCGTTTTTAATAACCAAAAAATCCCGATATTCGGGATTTTTTCATGCAAAGAATAATTATTTATCTATATTTATCGAGAAAATTCTTTTCGGTTTTTTATGAATATCGCGAGCAACATCGAGATAAATAAACCCAGGATGCAATTCAGGAATAGCGCCAGCCATCTTTCGTAATCTGCGCCCGTTACCGGCAAGGACGTTTCGCCTGCCGTGGTACCGGCCGCGGCTGAAACCGCGGTCTGGTCCGGCTCCGATTCGATGCCGAGAACCTCAACCGGCCTGACCTCGAAATCCAACGCGTCGCTTACGACCTCGTTGTTAGCCGCCCCCGCGCTCGCCGCTATGGCGTACGTTCCGGGCTCTGATTCCGCGTCCGCCGTGAAATAAATATCTTTCGTCTCGTGCGGCAGGATAGAATCGAATTGCCATTGTTTAGCGGAGCCGGTCGTATCGGGAAATTTCAGGCCGTGATCGATCGTAGCCACGATTTTGACGCCAAAGGCCGTCAGGTCGCCCTCATTGACCGCGACGATGTGAAAAGCAATATGGTCACCCGGATTGGCGAAATCGCGGTCGCTCGTTACTTTTAAGGCCAGGGCGGGCGCGCCCTCCTCTCCCAAAACCGCTACGCCTTCGGTCCCGGCCGCCTCGGTACCGGTACCGGATCCGTTCACGAGCGCCAGAACGGCGCTCGCGGAAACCGCGCTATGGTTCGAGGCGCGGACGGTGGCCGTATTGGTATAATCCCCGTCCGGCAATCCCGCTTGCGGGGTAACCGTATAGACCAAATCCTTGATCTCTCCGGGCGCGATATCGCCCAGATCCCATGTCTTCGTGTCCGCGGCGGTGCCGGAAAAAGTCAGGCCCGCGGGCAGCGTATCGACGATATAAACGTTATAAGCGGCTAAATTACCGTTATTTGCCAGGAATATCTTATAGATAATATCTCCGGACGTACCGTCCCTGCCCGCCACTATTTTTCCGACTGTCAAATTCGGCGCGCCGGCTTCGCCCATAACCTCCGGCGCGGGGTTAGGTTCGAGCAGGCAATCGCTGTCGCAAAAATAACCGTCCGCCAGACCGTCCTGCCCGTCGCAAATCTCGTTCAACTCTTTTATGCCGTTGCCGCAGACGGGAGCGGACGCCGCCGTATCCACGCGGAAATTGGCGAAATCGATACCGGCAAGCTTTTCGCCTTCCGTAAGCTCGATATTATAATAAAAGCCGCCCGGATACGACTCCGACCAGCCGTCGGAGAGGATTTCCCTGACGCGATATTGTCCGCCGGAGAGCCCCTTGAATGAATAACAACCGTACTGGTTAGTTACGGCAGACTTCGCGAACACGCACTGTTCCTGCGTATTGAAGTTAAAATTTTCCACGCCGCCCTCGCCGAAGGAATAATTGCCGCAGTCCTCGAGCGTGATCCCCCATCCGGCAAGCCCCATCTCTTCCGCCTCGATGGCATTATTGCTGTTGGCGTCATGGTATACGCAACCGGATATTTCCGCGGCCGTATTGTCCGCGGCTTGGGCGAAAACAGGAGCAACAGCATAAAAAAACAACGACAAAACCGCCAAAAAGATAATTTCCCGTCTTATTTTTCTTGTCTGCGCCATATTGATTTTCATTACCGATCTTTACGCCAATATAGCAAATTAATCCCGTTTTGTCAAATCATAGGCAACCAAAAAGCATCCTCTCTTTCGGGAGGATGCTTTTTTATCAGAAACGTAAAAATCCATTATTGCAACAATGGCGCGAACTGCTGCTCTATCGCGTCTTTCGTGGACTGATCCTTAATGACGCTGAGAAGCTGATTCACGGCGGCGCGCGCCTTGTCGTTCTCGCCGATCTTCTGGTAAAGCACGGCCAGGCTGTAAAGCGCGTTGGCGTGGTTCTTATTGGCGGCCAGGATGCTCAAAAATATCTGTTCCGCCGCATTGATATCGTTATTGCGCGCTATCGTTCCGCCGGCGGGCTGGCTCGGCTTGACGCTCAGTTCTTCCGTCGTGCTCGACGCGCCATTCGGGAGAAGATCGCTCTCCGCTATTTCCTCAGCGGCGGTCTGGGAAAGATTCGGCTGCTTGGTAACGCCGCGGTTGAAATAAAGCCGTCCCAATTCGAAGAGATAATCGGCGTTGTTGGCGGAAACGATATTGGCATTCTTAAGCTGTTCGATGGCGTCATCAAGATTATTTAGCCGCTCGTCGGCTATGGCTTTACCGTAATAAGCCGCGGCAAAATCCGCTTTAAGGGCGATGGCGTCATCGTATTTCTTTATGGCCTCACCGATATCGTATTGTTTTTCGCTGTCCTCGGTTTCGGCATTGGCCCGGGCCATATTGACGAGCGCCAGGCGCAGATGCGGAGTCGGATTTTGCGGATCGAGTTCAATCTCTTTATTATATAAATTTTCCGCCCATTCCAGGGCGCCCCTGGTATAAAATGACGCGTTCTCGTAAATCAACGCGACGGCTTCGTTGTTGGCGGCGCTATTGGGGGAAATTTCGATGGCCTTCCGTCCGTCGGCGATGGCGGCGTTAAGATTATTGATGATATCCGCCTGATTCCCGTTGCTGACCGCTTTCTGGTTGGCGATAGCCATATAACTGTTGGCGAGTCCCAAATAATAGCTGTCCTGATAGGGCGCCAGCGCTATGGATTTCTGCAAATAGGAAATTTTCGTATTATTGTTCGACGTTAAAAGTGATTGGCCGGCATAATAATCGGCGATATAAAGTTTCAATCCGATGGTAAAAAGCACGACCACGCCGGCGCTAACGCACAGGAAAACCGCGGCCAGCGCCAGAGCGTATTTCGGAGATGCCCGGAAAGAAAGCTTCAATGTCTTGAATCTCTCCGGATACATGACGAAAGCCGACGCGACGGACATGACGAATATCAAAACGGTGGTCAGTATCAGCGCGTTATTTTCGGTAAAGAGCATGGCGAAAAGCGAGGCCGAAACGAAAGCGGCAAAAAGGCCGAGCAGCAAGGAATGACCCTCCTTCCTTTCCGTTTTTATCAATGTCAGAAAGATGATGGACAGGGCGATCAATCCCGCTATCAGCACGGCCAGCGCCCCAAGAATACCCACCGTGGCCAGTAATTCGAAAAAATTTCCGGAAGCGCCGTCGAAACGCACGTTCCACAAGGGCGTATTGTTGAACGCCTGGGTTTTGAATTTGGAAAAATTATAATAAAAAGTGGCCGGGCCGGAACCGAAAAAGGGATTCTCCTTTATGCTGTTCTCGGCGATATGCCAGGAGGCGCTCCGCGACAAGCTTACTTCCGCCGGTAATTTCAGGTTCATGATATTGAAATTACCCAGCACCAGAAAAATAATCATGATCAAAAAAGCAACCAACGGTATGAGGAGATTGTTATTGGTAATCCTGATTATTTTGGCGAGGAAAAACATCAACACGATAACGATACCCACGATCGCGATAGGCCAGAAAGTAAAACCGCTAAGCAGGGAAAGCACGACCAGCCCCGCCAATACGACCGCCCCCGAAACGATTTTCAGCGCCATGGTCGCGCCATCGCTTAGGCGGGGAAATATTTCTTTTATCTGGGCCGTGGCCACGATTAGCAGGGGTAGAGCGATGATGATGAATATGGACAGTGCAGATGCAGAACCGAGGGGGTTGAAGCTAATCACCTTGGTAAAAGCCATGGGCAGAAAGTGGACGCCCAAAAGCTGCAAAAGAGAATAAACGATAATCAGCGAGGCGGACGACAAAAAAGCGAAATAATACGTCTTTATTCGTTTTCCGTCAATATTGTTTACCACCAAGTAATAAAAAAGAATGAAAACTATAGTCGCCACCAGGCCCTTGGCTGACCCGCCATAGCTGCCGATAACGCTGTCTTTGCCGCTTACCGACAAAATGGAGGAAATCGAAAAGATAACGATAACCGCGAGTAACGGCAGGTCCAGAGGGGTCCTTTTTATGTTCAGTTCTCCGCTGATCACGCCCTTGGTTACCCAAAGCACGACCCCGAGCAATACCAGAAAATAGAACAAGGTCATTTTCTCGAAACCAAGACCCTGCGCCATATAGCCCGTAAAAAACATGGGGCAAAGAAAAAAGACCGCGCCGATCAATACGGTAATGGCCGTATTAAGCCCTTTAACCGATGTATATTTGTCTGTCTTTTGTGTTTTGACGGCCGTTTTATTTATTGCTTCGTTTTTTTCTTCCTCCATAGAATTTATCGCTTATTATGTATTAATTATTTATTAAAATTCGTTAAAAAACTTATCCACAAAATTTTTAATTCATAAATATATAATACCAAAAACGACGATATATGTCCACAACATAAAAACATAAAACATAAAAAAACCTGCCTTTGCGGGGCAGGTGTTTTGGCGCTATTTGAGTTTCAGTTTATCGAAAAAAGAAGTAGCTTTGTAAATAATGCTCAATTGCGGGGACTTGGCGTAGCACATGGAGCAGAAACCGATGATTTTTATCCGGCCGTCTTTGGCCGGGGAAAAAACGGGCGAACCACTGTCACCATGCGCGACAATGATCGAGCTGACGAATAAACGGCGGTTTATTTCGGTTTTTATGCCATTAAAAAAATCAGGAGAGGCGATTTCCCCTTCGCGGTATAATTCCCCGAAAGAGTTGGGATTTCCCCAGATGGCAAGATGGCGCCCGTAAGCGTAGTTACCGCCCAAATCGAAATCATTCACGGACAAATAATGTTTGCCGGATAAGGCGGAAAGATCCATCGGTATGGCGATAATATCCTCGTCCTCGATTTTTTTGGCCGGTTCAGTATCGAGCTCTATGGCGCCCGCCTTATCGAAATCTTTTTGGCATGACTTTAAGATGCCGCAAAAGACCTTCGGGGAAAATAAACCGGTACTGCCTCTTTTCGCGCTTCTGCGTGTATCTATCGCTTCCAGCAAAATTTTTGCCTTCAGCCAATCCTGAACGATAAAAAAATGCTGCTCGGTTTTTTTGAAATCCACGATTTCATCGTCGAAAGTAAAAACATGTTTAACCGACAGGAAATACGAACTGTTCCCTTCGCGAAACGCTACGCCGCGGCCGATTTGCATATACGCAAATCCCTCGATCGTGCCCGGTTTTTTCTCGCGTGTGTAATAGCAAAGGCCTATGACCGTATAAGTCGAAGCCCGCATGTGGGACAATTGGCTATGAAATACCCGGTCTTTATTTCCGATATTCCCGGGCCCCAAAAAGTAAAGGCACGATATAATGCCGATGCAAAAGAGTGCTAATACGGCCAGACAGCTTTTCCGCGACATTTTTCCTCTCTCCTCTCGTTTTTTATTATAAAGAACGGGGCGCTGTGGATAATTATATTCACTAACATAATTATCTCATATAACCGGGGGAAAGGCAACAGATAAAGGCAACTAAAATGTAATAAAAAAAAATTCGCTCCGGAGAGCGCCCGCTATATTGCCCTGATCTATCCTCGGCCGTTAAAAAGCTCGATATAATTCCGGGCGGCCGTTTGCCAGGAATATTTCGACAAAACCGCCTGCGCGTAATCTTCGGCCGATGCCGCCCTGGGTTGCCTTAGACGCTCGGCCATAGCGGCGGCAATCTCGCCGATATCGCAGGGATTGACCATAACCGCCATACAGTCCGTAATTTCCGGCAAACTGGCGGCATTGCTCGCAATGACCGGACATCCGCAGGCGAGCGCTTCGAGCGGCGGAAAACCGAAGCCCTCGTAAAACGAAGGATACACGAAAAGAGACGCTGAATTATATAAATACGGTTTATCCGTCGCGTCGACATAACCGACAAACTTTATTCTGTCGCGGCAGGCCGCCCGGCGCCAGGTCTTATAAACCGGGGCGCTTTTCCATCCGCGGGCCCCGGCTATCACTAAAGCGCAATCATCGCCGATGGTTCGTTCGCGAACGCACCGGTCGAAAGCCAGGATAATCCCCTCGATGTTTTTTCGCGGTTCGATCGTGCTTAAAGCCAGAATGAATTTATCCGGCAAGTCATATTTCCGCCTGATTTCTTCCAGTTTTTTTCGATCGCTAATCGGCCCGAATCCAGCGGTAATGCCGTTGTGAATTACCTTAATTTTCTCCGCTTGAACACCCATCAATTCGACGATATCGCGCTTGGTGTTCTCGCTGACGGCGACTATTTGATCGAATTTACGCAAAATCTCGGCCACTCTCATAAGCTTGTGCCACAGCCGCCGCTTGAATGAATAAAATTCGGGGTAACGCATGAACGACAAGTCGTGAATAGTGATTATCTTGCGGCAATTCGGCGACAAAGACACGAACCCGAGATTGGGCATGAAAAAAAGATCGACTCCGAGCAGACGATCGATCCTGGGCGCGCCGATGATTCTTTGCATGATATTATTGAAAATCTTGTTGGGATAGCGCGTATGGACGACTTCCGCGTTCGGCGCGCCGAACGCGGGTATCCTCTCCGACGCGTCCCGGCCGGAATTATAGAATAATTTATACTGGTTCTCCCTGTCCTGCCTTAAAATCTCCTTAACCAGGTTATAGGTATATTCCGGCACGCCGCTATATTGCGCGTCCAAGAGCGTTCGAATGTCGATACCGATTTTCATACTTCTAATTTCTGAACTTCCCGTATTCCTCCTCTATAAACGCGCGCATCTCGCGCTTAAAGCGCTCGAGGGAAAATTTTTCCGCGTGCTCTCGCAGGCGCGCCGGGTCGAAACGGGAAGAATCGAAAGCGGTTAACGCGGCGGAGAGCGACTCCGGGGTCTGACGGTCGAAGAACATGCCGGTTTCGCCCTCGATCACCGTTTCGGTGGCGCCGCCTTTGCGAAAAGCGATTACCGGCCTGCCCGAGGCCATGGCCTCCACCATAGTAATACCGAAATCCTCTTCCTGCGGATTCAAAAAGGCGAGGCAATGACGGTAAAGCTTTGCTCTGTCCTCATCCGTTACTCTGCCCAAAAACTGGATAAATTCGCTTCCGCCCGCGATTTTCTCGAGCCGCTCCCTGTCCACGCCGTCCCCGTAAATAAAAAGCTTTTTACCGGCCTTTTTTGCCGCTTTAATCGCTATATCCATCCTCTTATACGGCGCCAGCCGCCCGCCAATCAGGAAATAATCGCCGATCTCATCCGCGATAGTGAATTTCTCGATTTCCACCGGTGGGTAAATCACGCGCGACTGCCGGCGGTAATACTTGGAAATCCTCTTCCGTACCGTCTGTGAATTGGCGATGAACTTATCCACCCTGTCCGCCGCCGCCCTGTCCCAAAGCCGGACATAACTTAAAACCAGAGAAATAAGTTTCTTGAAATACTTATTATATTTCAGTTCATTGATATACTGGTGCGTATCACTCCAGATATATCTCGTGGGCGTATGACAATAGCAAATATGCATAGTGTCGGTGGAGGTAATCACGCCTTTGGCGAAAGCGCTGGCGTCTGAAATGACGACATCATATGAACGCAAATCGAAAAATTCAACCGCCATGGGCATAAACGGCATATACCACTGATAATGGGAAACGCCTCCGGGCAATTTCTGGATAATCGATGTTTCGACGCGCCTGTTGCGGAAATACTTATCTACCTGCTTCTTTTCGTAAAGCAAGGTGTAGATTACCGCCTCAGGAAACATATCGGCCAAGGCCTTTAAAACCTTTTCCGCGCCCCCGTCCTGGGCAAGATGGTCATGAATTAATGCTACGCGCATAGTATTGGGATTATTGGGATGTTTGGGATGTTTGGGATAGTTGGGATAGTTGGAAGTAAGCATCTCAAAAATCCCAATAATCACAACAATCCCAAAGATCCCGAATATAATTACTCCACCTTCCTCTTTTTTACCACCGCCATCGGCGTCCGCAGGAGAATAGCAAGGTCGAGCCAGAGCGACCAGTTTTCTATATAGTAGGTATCGAGCTTTGTCTCTTCGTCGAACGATAGGTCGCTTCTGCCGGATATCTGCGCCAGACCGGTAATTCCCGGCTTGATCGTAAAAACCTTTTTATGGCGCCGCTCGTATCGCGCCGTTTCCAGGGTCATGTGCGGCCTGGGGCCGACTAAGCTGATATCTCCCCTCAAAACGTTTATTAACTGCGGTAATTCGTCTATACTCCATCTGCGGATAAATTTTCCTACCCTGGTAACCCTCGGGTCATTCTTGATCTTATGCACCGGGTCAGAGCCGCGCGTATTCACTTTTTCGTTGACCATCATCTCATTTAACATCTTATTTCCTTCCGCGGTAGCATGCGGACCTTCGCCATCGCACAAATTGGCGACCATGGAACGAAACTTATAAAAAAGGAATTTCTTGTTGAATTGACCCGACCGGTAATCGAGATAAAAAACCGGCCCGCGCGAATCGAGCTTGATGAACAGGGCCGTAACCACGAATATAGGGCTAAAAAGCAGGAGCAGAAAAATTGACACGACTACATCGAATATTCTTTTGGCGATCCTGCCCCAGCCGTCAAGGGGCGTTGCCTTTACCTCCACCACGGGAATGCCGGCAATCTCCGCCACTTCGGTTTTGAGCACTCTCGTGCCCAAAAGATCGGCCGCGTATTTAAAAACGATGTGGTGCTCATCGGCGAAATCGAAAAGCCGCAATATCTCCGCCTTGCCCAGATTTGGGTCGCTTTGGATAATCTCATCGACCTCCCCGACTTGCAGATACTCTTCCAGGGTTTGAGCGGATTCAAGGCTAAAATCCTTAAGGCGCTTGATTACCCTAACCCCTGAATTTTTATTGCGGGAAAACTCGGCAATAAGATTGTCGGTCGTTTTGCTGTTGCCCACGAGAATCACTTTGTGGATGCCGATGCCGAAATTGAACAGATAGCGCTGCATCCCCCTGACGAGCGCCCGCGCAATACTGATATAAACGATGGCTAATACCCACCCGGCTAAAACGATAAAACGGGAATCGAACAATTCCCGTCTCAAAAATATCAGGATAACGATAAGCATCAGCCCCGTGGAACAGGCGAGAATTACCCGGTAAAATTCTCCTATTATTTTTCTCGCGCCCCGGATATTATACAAGCCGGAGAAAGCGAAAATTATCAACCACAAAAAAGCGACTATTAAGACAACTTTCATATAGCCGCCGAGGGGCAAATCAAATACTATCGGCCTTATTTGCGCGGTAAATTCGGCGAAACGGATGTAATAAGCCGAAATACCCGCCAGGACAATCATGGCAAAGTCGAGAGGAACAAGCAAAAACGAAAAAAATAACTCGCTTCTTTTCATACGATACGAGTATTAAATAAAGTCCGCGTCTATTACTTTAAAATCAGGGCAAGCTATAAGCCGGATTCTGTTCCGCCGTCCGCCGTCTGGCGGAGGCGGAGGCAGCCATTTATCTTGTCCCGGCATTGCTGCCGGGATCATGCGAGCCACTTTTCCCTGACTGCTTTACGAGTTAAGCGGTCAGGTTTGCTCTTGCTCCGGGCGGGGTTTACCGCGGACACTCCGTCGCCGGAGGCCGAAGATTGTAGCCTTTTATCTCGAGAACAAAAGACATCAATCGACTTTTCACCTTTCACCAGCCCTTGTGTGCAGGGGCTGATTAGTATTGTCTCTGTGGCACTTTCCCTAAGGTTGCCCTTGGTCGCCGTTAGCGACCGCCCTTTATGAATGGAGTCCGGACTTTCCTCCCCTCTCCGTCTTACGAAGAAGAGCGACTGCCCGCTTACCCCGATTTTAAAGTATTTGAAAACTTTTTTCAAAAAAGTTTTCAAGGCTTTCAAAAATTTATCGGAAATGGGTTTATGTAAAGGTGCTTTTGCAAAAAAAATTTCTGCGTTATCTAGATTTATAATAATACAAAATCACGATAGAAGTCAAGAAAAATACATAATTAATCGATATTTATTAATTTATTTTAATTTAATATCAGCCAAAAATTAAAATTTAATTAAATTTAATAAAATTACCTCTTGACAAACCATTTTATATATGCTATATTACTATAATATCTTCTAGCGGTGGGGTTGAGTCGGTTATCCGACTCGCCCCACCGACTAAATCAAATTCAATAATCTTCACATAATCCTAGCGGCGCCTACCGGGCGCACCAAAAAACCACCCGTGGAATCCCGGGTGGTTTTAGGTTTGTAATTGAGAACTTTTTTCAAAAGGCAGGGACAGAACATTGTTCTTTCCCTGCGGTCAAAATTTTTTATAAAAGATTCTCTCTGATACTCTGTCGTATAGCTCCCATCAAGTCAAGGTAGAATTCGAGATTATTAAGCGAGGCCAGCCGCGGTCCGAGCGGCTCCCCCGCCTTAAAGAGATGGTGCAGGTAGGCCTTGGATAAATTCCTAAGTTCCGGCAGTTTACTGTTTATATTTATCGGGCTAAAATCCCGCGCGAACTTCGCCCTGTTAATATTATTCGTTTCGTAAAAATTGTCCGTAATTCGTTCGCCATTCGTAATTCTTGCGTTTTTGCTTCCACGGTCGAAGGATTTTAATCCGGGGACTTTTGCCGCCTTTGTCCATCGGAACATTCGTCCGTGCCGGCCTTCGCGCGTCGGTATCACGCAATCGAACATATCCACTCCTCTTTTTACCGCCTCCACGATCTGCTCCGGATAACCTACGCCCATTAAGTACCGCGGCCTGTCCGCCGGCATAGCCGGACAAAGATAATCAAGTACCGCGTACATCTCGGTCGTACTCTCTCCTACCGACAACCCGCCGATGTTATAACCATCGAAGCCGATAGCGGTCAATTCGGCCAAACTCCGCAGGCGCAGATCCTTATCCAGTCCGCCCTGCACCACGCCGAACAAGAGCGGCTTCCTGCCCTTCAATTTCCGGTGATAATTTTTCGCTTTTTTAGCCCACGCGCTCGTCAAAGCGACCGAGCCCGCCACATACGCCTTTGAAGCCGGCAGAGCCACGCACTCATCGAGGCAAACCGCGATATCCACGCCCAAATCCGCCTGGATGCGTAAAGATCTCTCGGGCGTAAGATAATATTCGCGCCCGTCAAGGTGCGATTTAAAACGCACGCCGCCGCCCGTGATCTTGACCAGATTCCGTCCGTTCTTGTTTTTCTTTCCGGCCAGAGAAAAAATTTGAAACCCGCCGCTGTCGGTAAGAATGGCCCCGCGCCAATCCATGAACTTATGCAATCCGCCTTCGCCGCGCTGAAGCGTGGTTGCGGCGCGGCGATGCCCGCCGGCAGACACGCGAAAGCGGGCGGCTTTTTTTATTACTTCCACCCCCGGCCGAAGCATCAAATGATAAGTATTGGAAAGTAAAATCTGGGCGCCAAGCTTCCCGACCTCCTCCGCGGAAATATGCTTAACCGCCCCTCTGGTCGCGACCGGCATGAAAAACGGCGTCCTGATATCTCCATGAGCCGTTTTCAGTATACTCAGACGCGCAGACGACTTTTTCGATTTTTTAAAAAGTTTAAACATAATAAAAATTTTCAATTCACAATCCAGTTTCCAATCATCATTCAATGAAAATTAAAAATTAATTCATTGAAAATTGTTTGAAAATTGAAAATTGAAAATTGAAAATTTATCGTACTATCCCGTCCCCTCCCGCGATATCATCGTCTTCGAGTTTTGTCGTTTTGGCTTTGGTCGTCTGGCTGATCTGTTCGCCGGTAACTATATCGGTCGCTTCGACGGAAGAACCGGGGGTCAAAACGATAATCTTGTTCTTGTCGTCATCCGTGGGCGTGATGCTGATACTGAATTCGGCGTTGGCCTTATAGACGGTTATGGGCAGCCGGCCGATATTCCAGGTTACTTCATTCGTATCCGCCGCATATTGGACGCTGCCGACCGAAGCTCTTTCTTTGCCGTTCCAGGAAACGTAATCGGGCAGCTTCATGGTTGCTTTGAGATCATTCAATTCGTGCAGATTATTGGAAAGATCCCAATAAACCTTATAGCTCGTGGTTTGTCCCGCCTGCGGCGGCTGCGGTCCGGTCCCGACCGGAATATTATCCGTATTGAAATAACGGACCTGCTCCGCCAACTTAAGGTCGCTGTTGACCTTGCTCACGATCGTGTTGCTCTTATTGTCCGCGTTATCCGGCGGCGTGCCGGTCGCGCTTCCCGCGCCCACGCTGAATTGGGCGTAACTTTTTACCTGGTAATCTTTCGTGAAATCCGGCTCGCCCAATCCCGCGACATCGATGGAAAAATCGATCATGCCTTCCGCGTTACGCGCGATCACGGCCAGCGCCGGTATTTCCTCCTTGCTCCAGCTGATCGTATTGCCCTTTTCCCGGCCCTTGTTCGCGTCCCGGAGCGTAGTCCAGTCGAGGAAATCACTGTCCAAAACGGCCATGATAACTACGTTTTTCATATCCGCCTCTCCCGCGTTCTTGTAAACGATCGAATAATTGAGCGTCTGGCCGAAATCGACCGGCTGGTCGTTGCGCGAACCGTTCAAAATCAAAGTAAGGTTAAGGTCGCTTTTCATCACCTCGAATTTCAGCTTTTGGGAAAAAATCCCTATCTGCCTCGATTCGGTCGAACTGGCGGCGGCATCCTGCACCGATTTATAAAAATCCACGGTAACTTCCTGCCGGTCGGAAATTTTGTCGGTGAATTTGAACCTGATGGGCAGAACCCTGGTCTCGCTCGTTATGTTGTTTACCTGCCAGACGCCGGGCCGGATCAGGGTAAAATCGGGAGCATCGTTTCCCGCCTGACCGCCGGTAAATTCTATATTGTCCTGCGGTTCGAAAACCAGGCGAAAATCATGGATATAATCAGTTTCTTTTCCGGTAATCTCCAAATCGACCTCGTTTTCCTCCCCCAGCAAAGCCGTGGAGGCATAATTAAAATTAAGGGACAGGCCGATATCCCTGATCGTGGAGCTGAATGACGCCTCCTTCTTGAATTCAGAGGAAAAATTCTCCGGCACATAGGTCAGATCGGCAAGAATCACGCCGGATTCGTCCTTCGGTCCGATCATGGTTCCCTTGATCACGATCTTACCGCTATATTTCGCCGGAATGGAATCGATCAGCCAGATGCCGTTTTTGGAGGCCGGCGCGGGCTGGCTTTCGGAAAAAAAGAAATTATCGGGATAAGCAATGTTTAACCGGGCATTCCTCAGGGGAATATTGCTGGTATTTTTGTAATAAACAGTATAGGCCAGGTCCTCTCCCGCCGTAATATCGGTTTTACCGTCAATGGACAATTCTACCGCCGTAGCGTCAGAACCGGCGCGTAAATATATATAATTATAGGCCGCGTATCCCGCTCCCGACAGCATAACCATGAAAAAAATAAACATGAAAAACCAAAATAAAAAGCCGTGCCGCTTTTTAATGGTCATGCTTTTGACGTCAACCATCTCGCCGTTATCATCCTGGTAAATCTCCGACAGGCTTTCTTCGATTTCCTCGCCCCTGGCCTCTTCTTCAATGAATTCCTCGAATCTCTCAACTTCCTTTTCGGTCGGCAAGGGCCGGCTGGTAAACTCGGCCAAGCTTGACTTTCCGCGCCTGATTTTTACTCCGCCGTTATTCTCCGCCTTGTGCGTATTGTTATTGTTATTATTCGGTCTTGGCATCTTTTTTTATTTTCATGATGGCGTCGGCCTTGATCTTGGCCTCCTGCTCCAAAAAAAACTTATTGATACCGGGGACGATGCGCAGCCAATTTTTGATCAATTCGATGATTTTTTTCACTTTGACTTTCGCGCTCTCCAAAAGGCCGTTTATTTCCCTGGCCGTCTCTTCGCCCGCGGCTTTGAATTCCCGCTGTTTGGCCGAATCCATCCGCAAATACATTTCTTTCATATCGCCGGACAGCACTTCTTCGATTTTTTTCTGCCTGGCTCTGAGCGCCTGCGCCCTTTGCCCCGCCGCGATAATACTTCCCGCCGCCGGAGCGCCAACCGCCTCCGCGCCGCCGGCCGCTTCTTTCTCCGTCATCATCTCCGCTAACCTCTCTTTTTCGCGCGGCCCGGGGGGCTGTTCCGTCTTTTCCCGCAAATCAAAACTCTCACGCCCCGTTTTCTCGGGCATGGTCTTTTTATTATCCGCCCCCTCAAGCCGTCTTCTTCTTTTTTCTATAATCGCCTGCATGAGCGAAGCTTTATTGTCGGGCATAATAAACTTATTACATTTTGAATCCCGCAACTAATTACACTCTCCTTTTCATAATTATTGCTCCGGTTTTCTGAAAAATTTTGGCTCTGATATTTAAGTTGCTTTTTTTGCTATAAAAATAACTCCTTTAATCAAAGCAATCTCTCTCAATTATTATACCACAAAAATAAAAAAATAAAAAGGGCTGTGCCGGATTACCTGTGCCGGATTACCCCCTTGCCTGGGAATAAAATACATGCTCCGCTAACGGCTAACTTGACACAGAAACTATAAAACATGCTGATATTCTGCCGGAAATATGGTAGAATTGTGGTAGTATGAAATTCATAAAATTCCACACTACTATAGACAGCGCCCTGATTTTGATCTGCCTGCTTGCGTTCTGGGGCGGCGTAGTTTATAAATTATACGCCCTCTCCTGGCCGGGCGTGATTGTGGCCTTAATATTGGTCATAATTTCTTTTTATTGCCTGCGAAGATTCAACGCGTCCGAACCCGCCCCGCCTCCGCGGGAAGGGACTTTTTCCCTTATCAACCTGCTCCCGGTCTTACTGTATTTAGCTGTCATCATGATTTTATTTGCCATCCTCCTCCGCCGCGCGACCACCGACGCCATCATCTCTCCCTGGCAGGCCGTGCCGGCTTATTTCTTTTTCCTCTATGCCTTGTCTACCGCCCTCCTGTTATTCATTCTTACCGGACGCGACCATCCCTACCCGCTACCTGCCACCCGCTACCTGCTAATTATCCACTATTTCCTGTCATTCTCGATCGCTTTGATCATCTACAAAATCGGCTACGGCTTCGATCCTTTTATCCATCGCGCCACGGAAGCGCTTATCGCCGGGACCGGCGCGGTCGACCCCAAGCCGTTTTATTATCTCGGGCAATACGGCATTATCGTTATTCTGCATAAAATATTCTTTGTCTCCATCTCCTGGCTGGATAAACTGCTCGTGCCTTTACTCGCGGCCATCTTCCTGCCTGTCTATCTTGGGCGCTTCTTCCGCAAACGGATCGGCGATAACCGCGGGGCGGCCGCTCTGGTTTTGCTTTCGCTCGCTCTCCCCTGTTCTTTTTTTATCGTTACCACGCCGCAGAATCTTGCCTTTCTTTTTCTGCTGCTGGCGGTGGTCATCGGCGGAACAGGCGCGGAACGCCGCCTTTTGATCATGGTTTACGCCCTGGCTGCCGCCGCGCTTCTGACCCAGCCCATCGCCGGTATTCCCGCCCTGCTTTTCGCGGCCGCGCTGACTATCGGCCGCGCGGAGAAAAAAACGCTTAAACGCGCCGGCCTGGCCGCGGTTTTCGTCGTAGCCGCTGTCGGCCTGCCACTCGCCTTTCTCTTTGTTGAACATGGCCAGACCGGCGCCGGCGGCTGGCAATGGCGGAATTTACTGTCTATCCCCCGGTCATGGCCGGTGATGCCCGCCGGCAATAATTTCCTGTTTAACGCCATTTATTTGTACGCTTTCAATTCTAAATCCATCTACGTTATACTCGCGGCCGTCGGCGTTTGGCTGGCATACAAAAACAAAGCCGTCTTCAGGTTCCTTTCGCCCAACCTCATCCTCGCCGCCGGCATGGTCGGCGCATACTTCCTTTCCCGCGCCCTGTCTTTTAACTACCTGATCGAATACGAAAGGACGAATTTTCCCGGACGCCTGCTGATCGTTGCCGCCATCTTCGTACTCCCATTCGCGCTTTTTGCTGTACACATTTTTTATACGAAACTGAAAGCGCAAAATAAACGGATAACCATCCCCTTTTCGCTCTTCGCCATCCTGCTCGTAACTGCCTCTTTCTATATCTCCTATCCCCGCATGGACGATTATTTCAACTCGCACGGCTATTCGACGAGCGCCGGTGATATTCGGGCGGTACGCTGGATAGACCAAAACGCGACTGGCGGCTATATCGTCCTCGCCGACCAGCAAACAAGCGCCGCCGCCCTCTCCGAATTCGGGTTTAAAAAATATTACCAATCTCAAATCTCAAACCTCAAATCTCAAATTTTTTACTACCCTATACCGACGGGCGGGCCGCTTTACCGGTATTATCTTGACATGGTATACGAAGAACCGGCTCGCGAAACCGTAGAGCAAGCTATGGACCTGGCTGGCGTTAACGAAGCGTATTTCGCGCTCGATAAATATTGGTGGGCGTCGCCCAAGATACTCGAGGAAGCGAAGCTAAGCGCGGACGCCTGGCAGTCGATCGATAACGGCGAGGTTTATGTGTTTAAGTATGATAGACGGGAAGATTGATAAAATAATTACGATGATATGATATGATTAATCTTGCTTTGAATCTTTTTTCCGCGGATTTTACGCGGATTGGCACGCTGATCTAACGCGGATATATAAATGCACATTACAAAATTTAAGGATTAGGGAGGTAACGATGGAACAATACCAGATACCGAAAAAGCTGGATTTCAAAACCCTGCGGTTGTGTCTCGATAATTTTCCGCTTGATTGGCTCTATATCAGGGACCGCGGCGGATATCGTGCCGACGGCTCATACAG
>CAYVIA010000017.1:9471-19090 GCA_964451485.1 uncultured Gammaproteobacteria bacterium | reverse complement strand
AAACTTCTGTCAAGATGTCAAAAAATTATTTACTAAAACTAAAGAAAAAAAAGATCGCCTTGTTGGGGCTGGGTGTTGAAAACCAAGCCCTGATAAAATATCTGGCCGACAAGGAAGTCAAAGCCGAAATCACTGTCTGTGACGCGCGAAATAACCCGGAGATTGAAAAAAAATGTGAAGAGCTTGCCGGGCAAAACAAAAACCTGGTGATAAACCGGCGCCTGGGTCCGGATTACGACAAAAATCTGGCCGACTACGATATTGTTTTCCGCTCGCCCGGTTATCCGCTCGCGAATCCGGAACTGCAAAAAGTATCCGCGGCCAACACCGATGTCGACCGGAGGCGTAAAACCGCGGTCACGAGCCCGGTCAGATTCTTTTTTCAGGTCTGCCCGACAAAAAATATCATCGGCGTTACCGGCACCAAGGGCAAAGGCACGACCGCCTCTCTTATCCGCGCGATACTCGAAGCCGCGGGCAAGCGGGTGTTTCTTGGCGGCAATATCGGCGTGGCGCCGCTGTCTTTTATCGACCAACTCGGCAAAAGCGACTGGGTGATCCTGGAATTGTCGAGCTTCCAGCTGGAAGACATGGACATGAGCCCAAAAATAGCGGTCTTCACCAATTTTTTCCCCGACCACCTCGCTCCCGCCGATCCCCTGAATCCGAATTATCACCATTCTCTTGCCGACTACTGGCGCGCCAAGGGTAATATTCTCGGCTGGCAGAAAAAGGGAGACGCGGCCGTTATCAACCGGCGTCTGGAGCATAAAAAATTCGCGTTCGGCTTCGGCAAAAGGGTATTTTTCGGAGAGTCGGACATGCCAAGCATCCTGCCCGGCGCGCATAACCGGGAAAATGCGGGCGCGGCCGTGGCCGTAGCCGGCTTGCTGAAAATAAGGAAACGAACGATAGCCAGGGCGGTGCGGGAATTTAAGGGCCTGACCCACCGGCTGGAGGGGGCGGGAGAAATCGACGGAGTACGATATTTCAACGATAGCTTCGCCACCACCCCGGAATCGGTTGTTCTCGCCCTCGACTCTTTCGCCGCTCCCGTTATTTTAATCGCGGGGGGAGCGGACAAGGGCGCGGATTTTAAAAAAATGGCTCTGGCCGTCAAAAGAAAAGCTAAATTCATAATTTTGTTTCCCGGCCCGGGGTCATCCCGGATAAAAACCGCCCTGTCGGCAACCGGCTATCCGGCGAACAAAACAAAAGAAGCGAACGGCATGGCGATGGCCGTTAAACAAGCCCGGCATTCGGCCGAATCCGGCGACATTATCCTGCTCTCGCCCGGCTGTGCCAGCTTCGGCCTGTTTACCAACTATAAAGAGCGGGGAAACATGTTTAAATTGGCGGTGGCGGCGATAAAACAAAATAAAAACAAAGCGAATACTGCCTTGTTTTTCGGCACAAAAATCAGTTAAACGTTTCGGGTTTTGTTTTATTCCTCTTCGTCTTCTGTCGGGCGTTGGTTGCCCGTTTCGGACAAAACCGGCGGATGGAGGGTAATAATCTCCAGTTCGGCGCCGCAATTGCTGCAATCGAGTAAATCTCCCTCAAATGCGTCTTCTTCCACGATCACGTCGCTATTGCAGGCCGGACATTTTGATTTTTGCATAATAATTTTTAAAAATTTTTTCAAGTTTAAAAAACGCCCTATATTAATATTTTAGCAAATTTTATTTTTTAGGCAAGAGAATAAAACAAAAAAACAGCCCTGCTTCCAGGGCTGTTTTCGGGTCGGCGGTTTTGTTGTTATTTCGACATCTCCTTCTTTTTTCTTTCCCAGTCCCGGCGCAGGAGCCCAAACAGGATCAAGTCATGATATTTGCCGTTCTTGTGCATGCCCTCGCGCCGCACCCCCTCTTTTTTGAAACCGTTTTTTTCCAGGGCGCGGCGGCTGCCGACATTATCGGCAAGAACGAAAGCAATCCCCGGTACGGGATACCTTCTTGGCGATCGGCGCGTCGATTTGATATAATCTCAAATTTAGCATAAAATAAAATTATTAACACTCTTAAATAATAATACGCAAAAACGGGGGAAAAGTTACAGCGCCGCGGTTAATCACGACCCCCCCCTCTCTCTTTTTTTCCCTATTATTCCTTATTTTTGGTTCATAATTCGATACAATATGATTATTTTCCTCTATGGCGAAAATACGTTTCTTAGCCGCCGCAAACTGAATGAGTTGAAAGCGAAATTTATCCGCGAAGTCGACCCAAGCGGAAACAGCGTCGTCGTCTTAGGCGGGGAAGACATGACTGTGGAAAAAATAAATGAGGCAGTCGGCACCCCCTCGCTATTTTCGCGCCGCCGCATGATTGTCGTTGAAAAAATTCTCGCCCGCAAAGACGGGCCTTTTCGCGAACAAATACTGACATATCTAAAAACACTGGAAAAAGAAAAGGACAAAGAAGGAGATAATATCATTATCATCTGGAATGGTCCGCTTGAGAGCGGCGCGCAAAATAGCGCTCTGTTCAGATTTTTAAGCCGCCTCAAATACGCCCAAAATTTCAAAGCGCTATCCAATACCGAAACCGCCGCCTGGATAAAAGCGGAGGTGGGGACGCGGGGCGGCAAGATAAAAAACAGGGCCGCCGTCGGCCTGGCCGGACTGGCGGGAGGAAATCTCTGGCGTATTGCCAATGAAATCGACAAATTAATCGCCTTTAAACGGAGCCGGCAAAAGGGGCTTATTGCCGATACCGCCGCGACCCCCGCCGAAATAGAGGAAAACGATGTCGAAGAGCTGGTGAGAGGAAATTTCGACGAAAATATTTTTGCCCTGACCGACGCTCTGGGCGGTAAAAAAAGAGCTTTGGCCATGATGCTGTTCGAGCGGGAAATAGATGCGGGCGCGGACGAAAATTACCTTTGGCACATGATCGCAAGACAGTTCAGGATTATGTTGCAGGTCAGGCAGGCGCTGGACCTGAGCCACGGCGCCAGGAAGATTGCCGGCGAACTGAAGCTGCATCCGTATGTGGTCCAAAAATGCCTGCTCGCGGCCAGAGGATTTTCGTTGCCATCACTAAAAATCCTCCTCGGCCGCTTAATGGAGACGGACAGGAAAATGAAAACCGGCCTGATCAAACCCCGGACGGCCATCACTATGCTGATCGCCGAAATCTGAAACATCGTTTTTGCCGGAAATTACCCACCCGAACAATTATCGATAAAATCTTCAAACTCAAACAGCCCCGCAATGCGGGGCTGTTTCTTTTTCGCTTCTTGGGGGTGTTATTTGCCTGTTTTCGCCTTATTGAATTTTCGGTGAAGCCGCGACTTTTTGCGATCGCGCGTATTCTTTTTAATCACGCCCTTCTGCGCCGCCTTATCGATGGCCTTTAGGGACTGCTTGATCAGCTCCTCGCCGCCCTTTATATCTCCCGCCTCAATCGCTTTCACGCACTTTTTAATCAAGGCCTTCATATTATCCTTGATATTCTTATTATAAACATGTCCCTTGGCGCTCTTGCGCAATTCTTTTTTCGCTGATTTGACGTTCGGCATATATATTTTTATTAAATTAGGGCTTGCGCGCTTGCTTTTTAAGCAGAATTTAGTATCCGCCAACATCCAGCAATTGTCCGCCCCAGGATAATTATGGCCCCAACGGACGGGCCTATGAGGAAATTGCTGGGTATCGGCGAATACGGATGCGGAAATAATACAAGCGCGTAAGTTCTATAAACAATGGAATGTGAGAGCCATAACCCAAGATTAGCACAAACCGCTATTTAGTGTCAAGGGGTTTGGTTTTTTGGGGGGCGGCGCCGGAACGAACCCTGCCGCGCAGCGCCAGCCAGCCACACCCGGCGACAACCGCTCCAAAAATAAAAATGCTGGCCCACTGCGGAAAACGCAAACCGAAAATAATGTGGCCCTCGTCCACCCGGATAAATTCCATAAAAAAACGCAAAACAGAATACATTGCCAAATAAGCCGCTAAAACCGACTGGTAGTAACGGGTAGAAAATTTACGCCCCTTAATGATCAGGAAATGAAGAAACAATAAAACACAGAAGATGACCAGGTTGCCCAGGGACTCATAAAGAAAGGCGGGATGAAAATATTGATAATTAAAATACGCGGCCGGCCGGTGTGCGGGCAGAATCGGGATGCCCCAGGGAAGAGCCGTGGGCAGGCCGAAAAGCTCCTGGTTGAAATAATTTCCCCAACGGCCGACCGCCTGCGCCAGCGGCATGCCGGCCGCGAAAATCGCCAGCAGCAACCAGGGGTTGACGCCGTTTTTTCTGGCCAGAAAGAAACTGATAACCGCGCCGGTGATAATGGCGCCGTGGATCGCCAGGCCGCCATGCCAAACCTTGACGATCTCGGACGGATATTGGAGATAGTACGGCCATTCGAGAAAAACGTGATAGAGGCGGGCGCCGATCACGCCGCCGAAAATAAGATAAAAGGACGAATCGATGATGAAATCCTTGGAAACGCTATAAGGCCCGGCTAACCGCAGAATTACGAAAATCGCGGCCAAAATACCGACAACAATAAAAAGGCCGTACCAATGCACATCTACCGGCCCTATGGACAACAAAATCGGCTGCGGGGAAAATGTATGCAAAAAATTTATCATATTTTTATCATGATACACCGGCTCCCAAAAGTCAAACGCAAAAAACCGGAGTCAACCAGGACCCCGGCCGGATGAATTATGACCCCGCCCCTAAAATAATGTTGTTTTTTTGTTTCGTTTTTCCCCTTTCCGCTTTTCCGGCGGATAATCAGCGGCGGCAAAAGCAATCACCCCGGAAACGGCCGCGCCGGCCACCAAAAGAACGTAAGTTAAGGGAGATGTTGGGGGAAACCTATCCCCGGTGATAATCGCGCCATTATCTGATATCGTCAGCATAATGATGGCCACAATACACGCGCAACAAACGACCCCACCGCACACCATTAATAATTTTCGCGCCATTACAACCCTCCTTTTAAAATTAAAAACAATTTATTGCCATTATAACAGGCTAATGGTTAAAAACTTATTAAACAAGCTTGGCGCTTTCCCCTTGATTTTCGCCCGTATTTACAGTACAATAAAAACATGCAAACATCCGGAAAAAAACGGGTTTTCTCCGGCATCCAGCCGTCAGGAACCCTTCATTTAGGCAACTACCTGGGCGCCATCAGGCAGTGGGCGGACATGCAGGACGCCTACGACTGCATTTTTTGCGTGGTCGACTACCATGCTATCACCGTCCAACAAAACCCCAAAGAATTGAAGAGAAACATTATCGACACGGCCAAAGTCTACCTGGCCGCCGGCATCGACCCGAAAAAATCCGTCATTTTCCAGCAGTCCGACATCAGCGCGCATGCGGAGTTGGCCTGGATTTTGAATACGATTACGCGCATGTCGGACCTATTTAAAATGACTCAATTCAAGGATAAAACAAAAGTCGATCTTGAAAAAATTTATACGGAAATAGAAAAAAGAATTATCGAAAATAGTGAAACCCAGATAATATCATCAAATATAAACAAACAAATCAAAGCGCTGTCCGCCGGCCTTGATAATATGCGCAAATCGGGCGTCGGTCTTTTCGACTACCCCGTGCTCATGGCCGCCGACATCCTGCTTTATGACACCGATGTCGTGCCGGTGGGCGAGGACCAGAAACAGCACGTGGAGCTGGCGCGCGACCTGGCCAGACGCTTTAACCACCAATTCGGCGAAACCTTCCGCGTGCCGGAAGCCAAAGTATTAAAAGAGGGCGCGCGTATCATGGGCCTGGACGACCCGACAAAAAAAATGAGCAAAAGCGCCAAGAGCGAATACAACTACGTCTCCCTGACCGACGCGCCGGAGATGGCCGCAAAGAAGATCGTGCGCGCCGCCACCGACTCAGGCCGGGAGATAAAATACGGCCCCGAAAAAAAACCGGGGATTTCCAACCTGCTCGCCATCTCTTCCCTGCTGACCAACCGCGATATCAAGGATTTGGAAAAACAATACGCCGGCCGCGGCTATGGCGACTTTAAAAAAGACCTGGCCGGGGAGGTAAAATCATTTTTGGCGGGTTTCCAAAATAAACTGAAAAAAATCAGCGACCAGGAAGTGGCGAGCGCCCTCGGCGCCGGCGCTGACAAAATCCGTCCGATCGCGGAAAAAACACTGAAGAAGGCGAAGGAAAAAATCGGAGTTAATTAGACCCAAACAAAATAAATATAACTCTTAAATTTATGGATATCAAAGACCTTACCGACAACTACAAAAACCTTCCCAGCTATCGTTTTAAGCGAAAACTCAACGAGTTGGTGCGCAAGAACCACAAGTTCGCCAACCTCGACGAAAACAACCGCAAAGTCATCACCGACCTGGTGGGAAAATACTCGGACCGCATCCGGGACGGGCGCGGCATCTCGCACGACACGCTTCGCCGCGAACACTATAACCTCTATCAACACATGGATAAATTAGGCCTGACAAAAAACGATTTGGACGACATCAAAGACATCATGGATGTGTTTAAAAAATAAACGCTTATTTCCGCCGTTCTTTTAAAACAAAACTGTCCTTATTATTAACCAACGGCCACAACCAAAGGAGGTAAATTTTGTCTGCCCAACAAAAATTCATTGCTTTTCTGCTGCATTTTTACCAGCCGCCCTGGCAGGATGAGGACACGCTTAGGCGAATCGACGCGAAATGTTACCGTCCGCTCCTGGAGACTATTCTGGCAAACGATTGTTGCCACCTGACGCTGAATATCAATTACTCCCTGGTGGAACTCCTGCAAAACCACGGTCTGCAAAAAACCGTCGACTTGATGGCGCGGGCGCTCTCGCTGCCCAGGTGCGAGCTGACCGGCACAGCCGCCTACCATCCTATCCTGCCGCTGATCCCGGAACGCGAAAGGCGCCGACAGACCGAACTTAACGAAAAAGGAATTGAAAACGCCATGGACATCACGCCCGGTCCGGGATTTTTTCCGCCGGAAATGGCTTTCTCGGCCGATATTCTGCCGGCTATCAGGCAAACGTACGAATGGACCATCGCCAATGACACTGTTTTTGCCTGCCCGGAATTCTCCGGTTATGCCCCGTGCAAATCTATTCCCGCCGTGGACGGCTTTCCGGTTATCATGCGCAGCTCCCACTGGAGCGACCGCCTCGCCTTCAATAACCCCCCGATGTCCGCCCAGGATTTCGCCAATGATATGCGCGCAAACCTCGAAGCCTGGTTCGCCCAGCAAGACGGAATCGAAAGAAGCAACAACGCTCTTCGCGGGCAAGGATACGTCGTTATCGCGCTTGACGCCGAAACCTTCGGCCACCACCGTGAAAATTACCATCAGTACCTGCTCGCACTGATGCAAAGCATGGAACGGGCGCCCGACACGAAGCTGGCCACCGCCAGCGAGCTGATTGATCTCTTTCCTCAATTCCCGGCGGACATCCCCGCCTGCTCCTGGGCTACCGGCAGTCACCACATCAAAAGCGGCGCCTGGTACCCGCTCTGGAATCACCCCCTCAACCGTTGCCATCAACTTCTCTGGCGGGTTATCCATCGGGTTTGGCGGGCGCTCGACGAAAAAGATAAAACCGACCGGCAACTCGCCGATAAGATCATTAATTCCTGCCAATTTTGGTGGCTTTCGGCCGAGAAATGGAACCCCGACAACGCTTTTAAGACCATGCCCGACATCCGCGCCTACTTCGACCATTGTTTCGGCGGGCTCACCCTCGAAGTAAAATCATACCTGGAAGAGCTGGAAAGCATAACAAAGACGAAAATCCTTTAAAAACCACGCAAAAAACCGGACTCCGCGTCCGGTCTTTTTTTACAGAGTAAAATTTTATAAAATCACCTACATCAAACTTTCTACATTCACCCGGATCGTCGGATGATTCCAGTCGATTTCGTCGAAACGATGCAATAAATCGCTGATATATTTTTTCAACTCCTCGTATTTCTTCTCTTCCTTGGCCTCGAACTTGACCGTGATATACGGCCCGTTCTGCGAATAACGCACCACGAACATAGCGTTATCCAGATCAAGCCGCACCCCGTCCCCCGCTCTCTCATCATCTATCACCTTCGCCTGCGGAAAATCACTCTTCAGGATCGGGCTGATCCTCGCCATCAGGTCCACCTTCTTGTCGTCGGCGCAAAAAAGCTTAATCTCCGGGCTGGAAAGATAGCGCGGAAGCCTGGCTATGGCCTCCGCCAGGGTTTGCCGCGTGCGCGCCAGATAATGCAGGAGGCACATAGAAGAATAAAGCCCGTCATCGTGGTTATAAAAATCGGCGGAGAAGAAAAAATGGCCGGAAAGCTCGCCGATAAAAGCCGCTCTCACTTCCTGGTTTTTCTTTTTCAAAAACGAATGGCCGGTCCGCCACATGAACGGTTGCCCCCCGTATTTGACGATCGTCTCCTCCACCACCTTGGAGCAAAGCGTGTTATACATAATAATCGCCCCCGGATGTTTAGCCAGAACATCGATAGCGAACAGGGCCACCAACACGTCATTCCAAATAATCCCGCCCTTATTGTCTACGATGCCGAGGCGGTCGCCGTCGGCGTCATAAGAAAAACCGATGTCGGCGTGATTCGCGACCACCCCCTTACTTAACCGTTCAGCCACGATCGTCTCGGTTGGATCGGGCGTGCCTAAAGGAAAGGCCGGATCAATATTACAGTTACTTTCAACCACTTCACAGCCGGCCTGCCGGAACAGGTCCGGCGCGATAGCGCCCGCCGTAGAGCAGCTCGGGTCCACCACTACCTTAAATTTTTTCTCAACCGGCAACCGCTCGATTAAATCATCAAAATAGACCGCGCGAATATCCCGGCTCTCGATTTTTCCTTCCCGCTCTCCCCTCTCGTAATCCTCTTCCTCTACCATGCGCCGCAGCTCGTTCATGCCCTCGCTCACCAGCGTCTCCGAATAATCGATGGCGAATTTAAAACCGTTAAATTCGGCCGGATTGTGCGAGGCGGTAACAAAAGCGCCACCCCGGCGTTTTAAATAATACTGGGACCAATAAAAAGTGCCGACCAGGTTCATGCCGATATTGATCGTGTCGATGCCGGCCCAGCTGAAGCCGCGCATCAAGGCGGCGGCGTACTCCTCGCTCGTGGCGCGGCAGTCATAGCCGACCACGGCCTCGACAATGCCGTGGCGTTTCATATAGGTGCCGTGCGCCTTGCCCAGATGTTCCACGATTTCCGGGGTTAGATCCTTATTAACGATTCCGCGCAAATCATAAGCGCGAAACATTTCCGGGTTAATTTTCATAAAACAAAAGGTTAATAATAAGACTGTGCGATAGTCGCCCTATTATTTTACCAAATATTAATAAAAATAAAAACAGGCGGCTGAGCCCCCCGGCTGTGCTGGAATAAAATAATCACCTTAATCCCCAACTTATCCACCCAAATTAATTATTTAATATTAGCAAAATATTATCTTAATGTCCACAAAATAGTGGACTTATCCCCATAATATATTTAATTATTTTTCGGTCCATATTTTACTGGACTTTTTCTTATGAATTTTTTGTGTTAAGTTTTTGCGCTCTAAATATTTTGTATATTTTATTAACTTGTTCCACATAAAACATATCCAAATAAAAAAGCCGCTAC
>CAYVIA010000017.1:0-9371 GCA_964451485.1 uncultured Gammaproteobacteria bacterium | reverse complement strand
TGTTCCACATAAAACATTTGCTAATAAAAAATCCGGGACATAATATCCCGGATTTTTAGGCTCGCTGTAAAATGACTAAAACTACCAATTAATCAACGAGGTAGTAATGATTTCTGTCCAGGGTCCGGCCGGCACCTCGTCCGCGTTAACAAACTGCCAGTCAACCTTATTTTCATCATTGTTCAATCCATTAAAACCCAAACAATCGCGCAGGGCCGGGGAAACGTCCATGCCCGCGTTATTGGCGCGCGTATTCTGCGGTTTAGCATTACCGAACACATAATTATAATCATTATACACATAAGGTCCGGCGTCCTCTACCTGCGCGTAACACGTGGTTCCGTCTTTGGTAACCTCCACCCACTGATTCTTCATCATGGATTCGTTGTCAGCCCAAGTTTTCTCATTGGCCCAGGGCACGACCGTATAAGCATTGGCTTTTCTGTCGCCATTATCATTAAAGTCACTATACGGCACCGTTACGTAAAAGGGGTTCTCTTTGGGGGTAAAACCGCACGGATAACATCCTTGGCGACAATACGGATCATCAAAGCCTCCGTAATCACTTTGCCAATTATCATCATAGGCCGAAAGCGCGTTGTCTTCACTTGAACCGTTACCCACGGGTTCGCCCACCCAAAAAACAGTAGCGGTAATATCCCGGTGCAGGGGATACGCGGAGACGGACGCCGGCGTGGATTCGGGCGCAGGCGCCTGTTCTTTGGCGCCAGCGTCTTCCGACTCTATTCCTGCGGCGCCCTGACCTTCTTCCGGTTCGGTGGCTATTTCCTCTTGATCTTCTGTCTGCTTATTCGCCGGCTCAACTATATCACCTTGTGTAGATTTAGTGTCCTGGTCTACTTGCTGTTCTTGATGAATATCGCTATTCTCATCAGCGCCTGTTCGGTGATTATCATCAGCCGCATTATTACTATCGTCATCCGCCCATTGCCACCTGGAAAAAATCTTATCCCAATAACCTCTTGCTTCATGCCGGTTTTGAGAATAACGACTGCTTATACCCCGAAACGAATAATCGCGGGCAAAAGCCACGTTGTAAGAACAAAAAACCACAATTAAGACAAAGAGCATAATTCGAGAAATGTTTTTTTTATTGGGCATAGCGTTTGTTTTTACTAATTTGCTTATTTTGTGCAATATTAGTAAAAATAAATCGTTAATAATTAACGTGGTCTTGGGGACGAATTTTAACTTAATTAAATACGACTTATTTTCTTATTATAATTATTTAAAATTTCGTCCTCCAACCCCTAAAAACGGCAAAAGTTGGCCACCTGGTCGTGCCAACTTTTATTGTTTTATATTCAGTTGTTGATTATATGTTCACAGGTCGAATGCGCGCCAAATTATATTACCACACAATTATTAAAGCGCAAATCGTTTTAATAAAAAACCGCGGGGCAAGCCGTGCGGTTTTAGTAAAATTTGTTTTACTTGATATTTGGTTACATAAAGCTTTCTTTTCCGATTCGAATCTGGTTATTATAATAGAAGCCGTTTCGCCCATGCTTGCGGAGGTAGAAATGCAGAGGCACTAATATAGGAGAGAATAATAGTGCCATAACCAAAAAAATAACAGTTAGTATGATTGATATAACTTTAAAAACTGGGTGTGTAACCGCTCTTCCAAAAATCAAAAATTCCATTTTTATCCTCCTGTGTTTTTTTATTTATATTTTTTGTGGACCATAAGGGACTCGAACCCTTGACCTCTTGCATGCCATGCAAGCGCTCTAGCCAACTGAGCTAATGGCCCAAATATACTTAAATTTAGCTAATATTAAATAAAATGTTTAAATATGGCTCCTCTCGTTTAAAAACAAATCTGCAATCGACAATCAAAAATCTTAAATTCGTTGTGCCCCCGGCAGGAATCGAACCCACATTTGGGGATTAGGAATCCCTCGTTCTATCCATTGAACTACGGGGGCAGGGGAAGGCGGGTAAATCTATTAAACCATGGGGGCGTGTGCTTCTGATGTTTTGCTATATCACCATCTTAATATAAAAATTTTGTTTTGGCAATCATGGCTCGCGGTCTGCGGCTTGCTGTCGTGTTAAAATTCACGTTTTTGGCCTGCCTCCAAAGAAAAACCCCGGGTTCGTTTGCCGAAACCCGGGGCACGAATGCGTTCTTTAAAAATCGAGGTTTTTGTTCAAAACCTTCGATAATAGATCATTGACGCCGATTAAGGTGTCGCTAAAAATAATAGCTGTGGCCACGCTCTTTAGACGTTCTACTTCCACGGCATAATCGACGCCCGAGCCCTTATACCCACCATGAGACAAATAAAGCGAGATTCCGGCCTGAGCAAAGAGGTGGCGGTCATGCCAGGAGTTGCCTATAGACAGGGCGTTTGTTTTGTTCCACCCATGGTTTTGGAGTATCTGTTTTATTGCCAGGCCTTTGGTTTCTTCGGTAACGCCGGCAACCACGCCCGCCACTACGTCTTGTTTATCATAAATCAGTTTAGAGGCGATTGTACAATGATCGAAGCCACTAAGCTCTGGTCGGCAATTAATCCAATCCTCTAAACCAAAGCTAATAATGGTCTTGCTTTGAAAATGGCGGCTAAGGCACGAAAACAACCCCTTATAACCGCGGCGAAACGGGACCCGACCCGCCGTTTCCAGGAAATCTTTTTTGGTTAAACCGTATTTCTGGTAACACGCCACAGTAATATATAACCACTCCAGGGGGGTAATCTTTTCCTCTTTATAAAGTTGGTAGTGCCGATTAAGGGCGGCCTGTCCTGCCACCGGCAACCGGGCTCGCACCTCCTGCCAGCCAGTGTGGTATGACCTGTCCTCTCCGGACGAATAAACCGTGCCGATACGGGTAAGCGTTCCGTCATAGTCCAGGGCACACAACCTGGGAGTAAATTCTTTTATTAAGTCGCGGAAATCACATTCCCGCATGGTAATAACAATATTCACAATCTCCTCTTTCTTCGCCGCCCTGCTTAAACGAATAACAGCAACGTCTTCGCCGGGCTCTAAAAAATGGTACTTTATCTTCATAACAAACACCTCCCCACAACTAAAATTTTCTATTCTTTGTTTTGATTTGATTGTAAAACAACGCCTAATTAATATAATTTAGCACACTCTAATTATTGCTGTCAATCACAAACACAACCATCCGGCCCCCCGCGGCCCCGCACCATTAAGACACCATCGCCCAATAAACTCCATTAATGCCTAAACCTTGAATATTTTACCTTAATAAGCTATATTTATCTTAAAGAGGCGCTAAAAAAATTATTAATATAATGTTTTAAAAATTATGTTCAACAACAAAGAAAAAATGGAAGAAGAAAATTATAAAGACGCGGAAACGGTTATCGGCCCCTCTATCAGGGTTAAGGGTAATTTTCACGGCCAGGGCAATATCGTAATCGAGGGCCGGGTGGAAGGAAACGTCAAAACCGATAACTACCTTTTGGTGGGCAATAAGGCTAAAATCCTGGCTAGTATTGAGGCTAAAAACGCCAAAATCGGCGGGGAGGTAACCGGCAACATCAAAGTTAATGAATATCTGGAAATCACCTCGAAGGCGAAGATTTCCGGCGATATTGAGGCCTCGGCCCTGTCAATCGAAAAGGGGGCTGTTCTGAACGGAAAATGCTCTATGGCCAAAGAAGAAAAACATCACGCCGAACACCATCAGGCACAACCCCATCACAAAGAATAACGGGCGCCGGCCAATAATCAGCATTGTTTATGCACATCTATTTTTATGATGCCTTCGTGAATCAAAAAAAGTACGATACGGCGCTGGCGCGCATCGAAACGCGCATCACCGACCTCGGCCTGAATGGAAAAATCATCCGCCTCGGCCTGACTAATTCTATTGACGACAACGTGGAAAGAGAGGTGAAAAAGGGAGCCAAGACCATCACGGTGGTAGGCAACGACGCCCTGGTGAATAAGGCCGTTAACGCGGTGGCGCGGCTGGAGGCCGCAAACATCATACACAAACCAGTGCCTGTCGGTATTATTCCCGTGGGTAAAAAAAATAATCGCATCGCCGAATATTTGGGCATTAAGCATGAAGAGGGCGCCTGCGACATCCTGTCCGCCCGGAGAATTCAAAGAACCGACCTGGGGCTGGTGAACGACCGGTATTTTTTAACCCACGTGATTATCGGCGGCAGGGGAACATCTGTAGAAATAGACGGTCATTATTCGGTCGAGGTTGATGGCGCGGGGAGCGTGGAGGTTGTTAACCTGCCGGTCGGCCTGGAGCTGCCGCCCGGCACCACCAAAGCCGACGACGGCGTACTTGAGTTGTTTATTAAAACCGCGGGCGCTAAAAAAATCGTACCCGCAAGGACCGGCAATAATAAGGAAAGTGTGTTTGTTTTTAAAAAACTGAGGATATCCAATAAAACCATGCCGGTTATTGTTGATGGGGTGATGGAAATCAAGACGCCGGTTGAAATCAACATCGCCAAAGAAAAAATACAACTAATCGTAGGCAGGGACAGAAGGTTTTAAAACAACCGGTTCTTCGGATAATCCATGAAACGCCCGCATTTCTACCCGCAAAAACGTCCAAAAAACCAGATAATACAAAAACCCGCCGGGTATATACGAGACGGGTTTTTATTATGGCAGTTTTGATGATATTATTCGACTATTTCTCCCTCAACCACCTTTTCGTCCATAAAATTATTGTCTTTGTTTTTATGCCTGAATAAATAAAACTGCTGGGCCACCGTTAAAAGCGTGTTTACCAGCCAATATAGGGCCAGGCCGGCCTGGAACTGCATAGCAAAAATCACGGTAATCACCGGCATAACGTAAAGCATCTGTTTGTTCATAGTTGTCATCATGTTCTCGTCTTTCGCTCCCGGGGAATTAACCGCCGGCTTTTTTGTCATTAACATCTTCGATTGCCAGAACTGGGCCAGCCCGGCCATTACCGCCAAGACCGCACTGCTTTTCGCTAAATCAAGCAGGCCAAAAAAGGAAACGGCGTTAATCGCCTCCGGGCGATAGATAAAAGAGTATACTAAATCAAGGCTGCCGTTCGAAAGGCCGTTTCTAAACACCCGGAAAACCGCCCACAAAAAAGGCAGTTGAATCAATAGGGGCAGGCAGGAGGAAAACGGATTAACCTTATTATTCTTATACAATAACATCGTTGCCCTGCCCATTTCCTCTTTGTTGCCGGCGTGCTTTTTTTTAAGCTCTTCTATTTGCGGCTGCAGGTCCTGTAGGGCTTTTTGCGATTTTAATGACTTCTTTGAAAGCGGCAGAAGTATTAATTTAATAATAACGGTCAAAATAATAATAGCCACGCCCAGGTCATGGCCGGGGATGATGTTATAAATAAAGACCAATAAATTCAAAATTGGCTGATAAAAAAAGGTGGTAAATATAAACCCCATATATTCTTGATTTATTATTTGACCGGATCCCAGCCGCCTTTATTAAGCGGGTTGCAGCGCAACACCCGCCAGCATGCCAGCAGGCCGCCCCTGATAACGCCGTATTTTTCAATGGCGCGAACGGCATACTCGGAGCAGGTAGGCCGAAAACGGCAAAAACCGTACGGATAATACGCTTTAAATAATCCGTGGTCGAAAGACACGGTTTTTTGGTATAACTTGATTATTTTCACCGCTAAGCGTCGCGACAGGGTGGTCATAATATTATTTAATTTGTGTATCGATATATGCGCGTAATTTTAAGAGGCTGCTTTTTACCGCCCGCTCTGTCTCTTTAAAATCTTTCTCTGTGGCCGGAGGAAGGGTAATGATTATATAATCATAGCCCGACTTAATATTATCAAGGTCGCTCCTGATTATTTCCCTGATCCGCCTCCTGATTTTATTCCGGACCACGGCCTTCTTGCTGATTTTAGCGCTCACAATAATACCGAACCGGCTATATAAAAGGTTATTCCCGGCCATTTTAATACCGACAACCCTGTTGAACGCGGATCTGCCTTCAGAAAAAATCCTGTCAAAATCTCTTTTTTTCGTGACACGATGTATTTTTTTTAACATGATCGATGTTTAGTCCGCCTATTTCGTTAGTTTCTTCCTGCCTTTCTCCATTCTTTTTTTAATGACATTGCGTCCGCTTTTTGTCGACATACGGTTCCTAAAGCCGTGTTTTTTGCTGGCTCTGCGCTTATTCGGCTGGTATGTTCTTTTGGGCATATTTTTCACTTGTTAAATATTAATTTAAGTATTTAAAACATAACACTTTTGCTTTCGGCGGTCAACTTTATTTGTTGTTTTTTGTTTCCACCACTTGTTAACATATTATGAACATTAACGGGGGTTTTAAAATCGCGGGGATATCTGCTATAATGCCTACTGTAATCAAGAACGCTCTGGCGGTCGACTTGAAATTAAATTTGATAATTAAAATTAATTATTATAAAATTGCCTTAAACGGATTGTTTACTGTTTTTTATTATTAACGAGTATAATTTTTAACTATGAATAATGATCAACTTTGGCAGGCTGTCTTGGGTGAGATAGAGCTTAATCTATCCAGGGCGAATTTCACCACCTGGTTTAAAAACACTTTTATTTCTTCATTTGAAGACGGCAAGGTTGTTATTTGCGTTCCCAACACTTTCACTAAGGCCTGGCTGGAGAAAAAATACCACCAAGAGGTTTCCCGGGCGCTGAAAAATATCAGCAACCAGGAAGTGAAAGAGATTTTTTATAAGGTGGAGATGCGAAAATCCAACCCGGTAGAAGACCTGTTAAAGAAGATAAAAATTAAAAAGGATTATACCCCGGAAGAGACCGTGTCTATCAACCGTTTCGGCCTGAACGCCCGTTATACTTTTCAAAATTTCATTATCGGTAAAGGGAACGAGCTCGCTCACGCGGCCTGCCACGCAGTGGCCGCGAACCCCGGCAACGCCTATAACCCTTTATTTATTTATGGCGGGGTGGGCCTGGGTAAAACTCACCTGCTCCAGGCTATCGGACATGAAATTTCCAATAAAACCGGAAAAATCCTTTATATCACCTGTGAAAAATTCACCAATGATTATGTGCAGGCGATAAAGAACGGCCGGACCAACGAATTTAAAGACCATTATCGCAGCGCGGACCTGTTGCTTATAGATGATATCCAGTTTATGGGCGGCAAAGATGGCACGCAAGAGGAATTTTTCCATACTTTTAATGAACTGCACCAAACCAATAAACAAATAGTAATGACGTCTGACCGGGCGCCAAAATCGATTCCTGCCCTGGAGAAACGGCTCTTGTCCCGCTTTGAGTGGGGGATGGTGGCGGATATTTCCCAGCCGGATATAGAAACCAGGGTGGCCATACTCGAGGCGAAGTGCCGGGAAAAGAATTATTCTCTAAGTAAAGACATTTTGGAATTCATCGCGGAGAACATTCAAAACAATATCCGGGAGCTTGAGGGCGCGTTAAACCGGCTGATCGCCTTCCATGAATTCAATAATTCCAAGCCGACCATCGACTCGACTAAAAATATTTTAAACAGCCTGATTTCTTCCACGCAAACGAAGTCATTGACCTGTAAAAATATTATCGAGGCGGTTTCTTCTTATTTTAATATCAACATTAAAGACATCACGGGCAAAAGCCGTAAAAAAGAACTTGTTTTTCCGCGGCAAATCACTATGTTCTTAATGAGGAAAGAAATAAACACTTCATATCCGACCATCGGCCAAGAGCTTGGGGGGCGCGACCACACAACAGCTATGCATGCTTATAATAAAATGTCCAAAGAATTCAATACGAATAAAAAAGTAAAACAAGATATTGAATCGATCAGACAATTTCTTTATAATAGCTGCCGCTGAATTTTCCACTCCGGTCGGTGAAAAATTCCGTGAGCGACTTGGGGATGACGGTGGGTGTAATCGGGATAATTTTGACGAACCAGCCATAGCCCACAAATTAAAAATTTTTCTCCACACCTTATTGACCGCCCACAATCTCAGAAAAGGAAATAAAAGACAACTCTCCGTAAAGTTCTTCACACAATTAACACCCTTATTACTATTATTAATTTATATATTTATATAATTTATTTATAAAACAGTTGGTATAACTTTTTCATATTATGAAAATAACTACCCTCCAGGAAAATCTTAAAAACGGCCTAAATATCGTCAGCCATATAGCCGGTAAAAATATTAACCTGCCGATTTTGAATAATGTCATGATTAAAGCGGAAAAAGGAAATATTAACCTGATTACCACTGATTTGGAAATAGGAGTGGTGAGCGCGATCAGGGGAAAGGTTGAAAAAGAGGGGGTTTTTACGGTGGACTCTAAAGTGATCGCCGATTATATTTCACTGCTCGACAACAAGAAGGTCGATATTGAAAAGAAAGAAAAAAATCTGCTGGTTAAATGTGATAATTATAAAACCACGATCAACGGCCAGGCCGCCGATGATTTCCCGTTAATTCCCCAGGTCGATAAGAATAGTTGTTTTAAAGCGAAAATCGACGAATTTAAAGACGCTTTGTCGCAGGTGATTTTCGCCGTATCCGCTAATGAAACGAAAATCGAGTTATCCGGCGTGTTTTTTTATTTTACTAAAGAGATGCTGGTTATGGCGGCGACTGATAGCTATCGGTTGGCGGAAAAGACGGTTAAGATCACAAGCGACATCAAAGAAGAAAAAAAGGTGATCATTCCGGCTAAAACCTTGCTCGAGTTGATCAGGATTGTGTCGATGGTCAGAAAAGAGGATTTAAGTGATGACAATGAAATAAGTTTTTATCTCTCAGACAGCCAGATAGTGTTTAATGTCGGCAGTACTGACCTTGTTTCCCGCGTAATTGAGGGCCAGTACCCTGATTATAAACAGATCGTCCCGGCTGACAGCAAGACCGAAGTGAATATTAATCGCCAGGAACTTTTGCGGGCGGTTAAGGCCTCGGCGATTTTTTCCAAATCGGGCATTAATGATATTAACCTGGATTTCCCCGCGAAAAAAAATAAAGTGATTATTTCTTCAACTTCGAGCCAGACCGGTGAAAATATCGTGGAGCTCGACGCTAATGTCCGGGGCGAGGATAATGGTATTGTCGTTAATTACCGTTATCTTCTTGATGGCCTTAATAATATTAACAGCGAGAATGTGATATTGAAAATAGTGAACAGTAATACGCCGTGTATCCTTAATCCGGAAAGCGAAGACGCCTATCTTTATATTATTATGCCTATCAAGCAGTAATTTTATGCAGACAATAAGGAGGCAAAAAACCCGTTAGCCAAGTGTTTTACTAACGGGTTTATGTTATAAACGGTCTCTAATTAACATTTTTTATAAATATTTTTACTAATATTATTCACTAAAATAGCTAGTTCGTATATAACGTGTTA
>CAYVIA010000016.1:0-19971 GCA_964451485.1 uncultured Gammaproteobacteria bacterium | reverse complement strand
CATAAATATTCTTCAAATAAGTCATTTAACGGGGCGGGTCTACAAATACCACAGACGCGCACGTCTCAACTATTTGCAATTATTTAATCCCCTGACGTACGCCGGAATTATATTTGTGATATTTGTAGCCGATTTGTAGATTCGTGGGCTAAAAAAATTACAAACTAACCAAAGCTCATCCCTCTACCACGATTCTTTTTTTCCCCTTATTCTGCAGCCGCAAAAGAGGCAGGCGCAGGATCAATATCCCCTTCTTGAACTTCGCCTCCACCTCGGAAACGTTGATTTCCTGGGGGAGGATGATTTGGCGGTAAAACGGCCCCCATTGGCACTCCTGGCGCAGATATTTATTCTCTTCGCCGCCGGCTCCGCTAAAATCAAGTTTCGGCATCTCTCTCTTTCCCTGGATGGTAACGACGTCGTTTTCGTTCTCCACGGTAATATCGAGATCCTTTATCTCCACGCCCGGAATGGGAGCAATAATAACGATATCGGACGCGGTCTGAAAAATATCTACATCCAGCTGCAGGAAACTTGCCGTAGTATTGTCCCCCGCCTCCTCTTCGCCGCCTTCTTCGTCTTTAATCTCATCCTCCTGTACAGGCGTCTTTTCCTCGACTTTAACTTTTAATTTGTCCAAAAAACTCATATTTTTTAAATTGCGAATTGCCAATTACGAATTTTTGGCAATCACACGAATATTTAATATATTGATTAATTATATATAATCCACAGTCAGTACTCATATTATACCACAAAAAAACAAATAAACCAAAATAAATTTTTCTCATTTTTTATTATTAAATCTAAAATATTAAATCTCTTCATCCTGTCCAGTAGAACATCATAATCGAAAAATCGGTCAAATCGACCGTGCCGTCATGGTTCTGGTCGGCACAAGCGTTATTCGTGCCCCAATAATAAAGCAGAATAGAAAAATCGGTGATATTTACCCGGCCGTCATGGTTAAGGTCGGCGCCGGCGCATTCGCCCGTCACCGCCGCGGCGCCGATAGCGCAATCGAGCGGCTGGCTGAAACCGCTCTCTCCGGTTTTCTCCAAACTCGCTTTCGCTTTAACCCTATAATTACCCTCCGCCACGCCGTTGGTGTTGACAAGAGCATCCCACCTGCCATTGTCGCCGGTTTGTGTCTGTGATTTTATTATCTGGCTATCCTTGGGCGCGCTCACGCCGGCCGGATAGAGCCAGACCTCGATCGTACTGCCGGGCGCGCTTTGCCCGAAAATCTCGAGCGACTCGCCCGCCTGAACGGAGGTTTTGACCAACTCGATAGTGGGGGTGAGGAAGATATCGGAGATGGTCGTCTGGGTTCCTTCTTCAAGGAAAAAAGTGGTGGAGTTGGTTACGGAGTTGCGTCCATCCGAATCCTTTGACCAGACGCCGAAAGTATAAACCCCGCGCGGCAAATCAGCCAAAAAAGCGCCGAACTCCGCTTTCGTATTGGCGTTAACCTTGCCCGCTTCCTGGCCGTCCTTCAGGATATAAACTACGCTTGAAGGATAAGCCCAACCCGTAAAAACCACGCCGGGCATTCCCGGGGGCGGAGGATAGGGAAGGAAATTCCCGAAACCCGAGCCCCTTTCCTGGCCCATGCCTCCTCCGCCGCCGCCGCCGTGCCCGCCGCCGCCCGGACCGGGCGTACCGCCGCCTTCCTCGCCTTCGTTGCCTTCTTTCTCTGAAACGGCAAAAGAAATGATATAATCGGTGTCGTCGTCCTCGCCTTCTTCGTCGCGGCAACGAACGTAATACATGTATTCGCCTCCGTTTACCAAACCTGTCAGCAACACCGAATGAAAATATCCTCCACTGAAAGTAAAATCATCGGTCATGTCCGCATAGAGAGTGCCGGAAGCGGTGGAATAACGACAATTCGCCCGGTAATTCGTATTCAGGGACATAATAGTCTGTGTAGTGCCGTAAACCAAATAACCGCTCGGCTGACCGTTTGACCTGATCTTTATCTTTTGGCCAGCCATCATATTAACCGGTTCGACGATCGCCACCATCGTATTGCCGCGATCCAGGAATTTATCGTTCTCGTCGAATGCCTGCAACAATATATTATATTCACCGACTATGGCTGAATTAATTATCTGAGTATCGCCCGCACCGCCATAAGCGGCATTCGTCCCCAATTTTATCTTTACCCACTCGCCCTCGGAAATACCGTAAGAGGAATTCATGGTAATAACGATCTTCCCATGGGGACCGTCCGTAACAGTAATGCCGTCAGTGGCCGCCGTAGAGGTGGAATCGAGCACACGATCAAGAAAAGGACCGTCCGGCGAACTGGAAGTCGCCAGATCGATGTCCGTATAATCGAAACCGAACATAATAAAAAACGCGCCGTCTTCCGGGGTGATGGATAGTTCGCCGAAGGCGGGAATATCTTCCGAGGCCTGAAATTTAATCGTATGATCCGCGTCATAACCGGGCGCGGAATTGGAAATCAAGTCGCTCACGTGCCCCATGGCGTTCGCCTCGTTAGCCCTGAATGCCGGCGTATTTCCGGGTAACCATTGCCAGGGCATGGCCAGACAAACAGCCATGAAGATGAAAAAATATATTTTGCGAATTTTTTTGCACATACCTTGCCTTACTTCGCGCACCTGAAGCCGATGCCCGTGCCGGCATAATCCGAAGGCGGCACCAAATATAAAGAATAAATTCCGGCATCCGCTTTGTTGTCCCAATAACCGCCGCGGGCGATGCCGCGGACGTCGGTATTCTTGACCCAAAGAAAATCACCGTTATAATTCGGGTCGGGCCGGCCGGAGTCGGTTTGTAACGGAACGCCCTGACTGTTAACCGACATGATATATCCCTGATCCGGCAATTTCGTGTCATCGATGTAGCCATCCGTAACCTCACCCTTGGTCCACTCCCAAACATTGCCCACCATATCGAAAGCGCCAGCAGCGGAAAAACAATTTTTGCCGCTGCCCGCCTTGCCGGGCTGCGTTTGCCAATTACTGCTAACTTGGCAATCATCCGTTTGCCAATTATCGCTCTTGTCGGGCGTGCCCAGGGAGGCCAAATACCACTCTTCGCTCGTCGGCAGGCGTTTGCCGGCCTTAGCGCAGGCCACGGCCGCCTGCGACTGGGAAATAAATCTCCAGGGAATGACATTTTCCGCCGATACCGGCGCGCAATCCCCCGCAGCGAGATTATCTCTGGTCTCCGCCTGATTAGCTACCCCCCGATCAGGACAATCCGACCCCGGTGAATTCTCGTATTTATCAATACAAAAAAAACCGTTTTCGGTGGATACGGCGACCATATCTTCCGGACAGAGTCCGGCGGGAGCGCCGAAAAGCAGCCGGCCTAAGATCGATTCCGAAAAACTATCGTAGTGATCGGCGGCGTTGATCCCAACAGATACCAGCATTACAGCTATCGCGCCGACCATGGCGCTTTTTATTATCTTTTTCCAGGCTGTTTTCATTTTATTCCTTTTTCTCCGAAGATAATCGTTCCCGTCGCCGTCTTCTGTAATCGAGATAATAATTCAATAAAATAAGCGCGAACAACACGCCGATACCTACGGTCAAAACGATCATCAGGGGATTATTGCGGTCATTCAATGCCTTTTCCCTGGCATTAAGATCCTGTTCTTTCTGCGCCAAGTCCGCCTCTTTTTCTTTCAACTGCAAGGCCAGTTTGTTAATGGGATTTTCCGGCACACTAAGCGACATACCGACGGCGGAGCCTATCTTAGCGCCGATGAATCTGCCGACATCGATCGGATTGATGTTCGCCATAACCAAAGAGCCGGCGATAATATATATCAGGAAAAAAATCCTCAATTTATGCACGGTTTTAACGAAGGTTTTGATCATAGTATTCTATAAAAATTATGCGACTTATTTAGATCTTATTTTTATATAACATCTTTGTCTCCCACAAATCTACGAATCGGCTATTCACCCCGTTAAACTATACCGTTAAATAATCGTGGGATTAATAATAATACCGCAAGTATCATTCATAAATATTCTTCAAATAAGTCATTTAACGGGGCGGGTCTACAAATACCACAGAAGCGCACGTTTCCGCTATTCGTCTTTTCTAAATTCCCTGACGTGCGCCGGAATTATATTTGTGATATTTGTAATGGATTTGTAGATTTGTGGGGAATTACTTCGCGCACCTGAACCCTACTCCCGCGCCGGCAAAAGACGGCGGCGTTTCCATGTAAACGGAATACTGTCCCGCCTCGGCCTTGTTGTCCCAATAACCGCCACGCGCGATGCCTCTCACGCCCGTATCTTTGATCCAGGCGTAATCCCCGTTATAGGCGGAATTGGGGATGCTGGGATTAGTTTCTCCGGGCATGCCGTAGCCGTCGGTACTGTCTATAAAGCCCGCTTTGGGCAACGTCCTCCCGCCCAGCACTCCGTCGCTCGACGCGCCTTTTACCCATTCCCAAACGTTGCCGACCATATCATAGGCGCCCAGACCGGAAATACAATTCTTACCCGAACCGGAGGGGCCCGGTTGCTTCGGCCAATTACTGTTGACATTACAATCATCCGGGCTCCAACCGGAGGACGCGTCCGGCGTACCTAAGGCGGCGGCAAACCATTCCTCACTCGTGGGCAGGCGTTTACCGGCTTTGGCGCAGGCCACAGCGGCCTGGTCCTGGGAAATAAAACGCCAGGGAATGGCGCCGGCAACGGCCACCGGGCGGCAATTGCCGGCATTGAGATTATCGTTCGTGTCAATCTGATTAGTCGGATTATTATGCGGGCATCCGGACGCGGCAGAGGCCTCATAGATATCTATGCAAAATCCCCCGCCCGAAAAAGGAACATAAACCATACCCGCCTCGCACCCCTCCTGGACACCCGCCACTTTACCATTCGAGTTCACTAAAACGTCGCTGGCCTTGATGCCCGCCGTCGTCAAAGCTATGGCGCCGATAACGATAATCGCCTCGCGTTTCCAGTTGAAAATGATTTTTTTTCTTTTAACAGGCATCCTTTAAACCTTCTTACGTTGCGTAATTTAACACGCCAATATAATTTTTCCGTAACAATTTTCAATTTCTAATTTTTAATTTCTAAACAATGTCTCAATTTTTTAATGTTTCAATTGCCGGTCATTGAAAATTAAATCATTGAAAATTGTTTGAAAATTGAAAATTGAAAATTATCGCACTAAATAACGAACGGAAAATAGGGCCATGATTTAATTGTAAAATTTTCAATAAAATAAATCTCACTCATAATTCTTCCCCACAATAACGATAATATCCGCATCCATATCATTCTTCTCCTCCACGTCCACGGGACTGGTAATCAGGCCGTCTATATCGCCGGCCTCACCCGTGAAATCCTCTTTATATCTGATAACCGTATCCGTGTAATTGAAATTATCGGCATTGCCTGTCGCCGCTATCTTATAGCCGTTTTTTTTGAGTAAAGACGCCATCACGCCGGCCATACCCGACTGACCGCCGCCGTTTAAAACCTTGATTTTTACGTCTTCTTTCTTTCTGATATTTTCAACACTGATGCTTCCCGTCGCCTGGGCACCGACTTTATCCGGGATAGTCGAATCGGTGGAAGTGGCTGTCGGATTTTCTTCCGCCCGCGCGTTATCCTCTCCGGTGGTATCCGTTGTCGTCGCCGTATTCTCCTCCGGCGGCGCGCTCTCCGCGGGTACGATCTCCACCTCGCCCCCGGCGCCGATCGCGTTTTCCACGTTCACTTCCCGGTTCACTTCCGGAACAACGGGCGCTTTGCCGCCGTGTCTCGAATATATCGCCACGCCGGCGATCGCCAGCGCCAGAATCACGGCCGCGACCGCCAAAACCCGCGCCGACAGTCGGCGAGCGCGCTTCCCGGCCTTTTGGCCGCCGGCCGGTTTCACTTTGTCGCCCGCCGGTATTTTCACCGCTCCGGCGCCCGGGAAAACGGCGCTGATCTGCGCCCGCGTTTCCAGGATAGACTTTTTCACATAACGGCGGATGAGGAAAATCGAAGACAACACGATAAATAAAATTAAACAAATGGTAATAATAAGCGGCTTAGGGTAAATCACCCAAAAATACAAGGTTTGGTCAACCGTCTTTCTGCCGGATTCGCCGTAAGTCAGCACCAATTCGGCCCGATGCCTGCCCATGGAGAAAAAACCGTTATCCCCGGACCAGGAAAATTCCCATTTTCTGATACTCTCCGGCAGGACGTTGCCGAAATCCGACTGCTGGTTGATCGGGATACTGCCCACTTCATGATTCCAAAAGTCATAGACCGTAATTTCCCCCGCGGGCTGGATATGGACATTGCCGACGTTCTCGAAACGGACCGTAAAATTCACCCGGGGGTCGAAATAGAATTCCTTATCCGTGGAAAATTCCCGGATACGCCCCTCTTCCCGGACATCACCGTTAATGGTTAGGAGGATCAGGGAGGCGAGCAGGGAAGAAACCTTGATATTGGAACCGGTAATGCGGGTATCTGCAGGAGGATTGGTACCCGCCAGAATGGCGGCATAATGTCCGCCGGGGCCGGCCGTTTCCGGCACGTCGATGATAAAGGGTATCTCTTTGCTTTGATACGCCGGTATATGAATCGGGCCGGGTTCGATCACGATCCATTGGCTCAGGAGATACTTATTATCCGTGGTACCGGCGGTATCGTTCGGCTGTTGGGTGAATTTTACCGTACCGTTCTCTTCTCCGCTGGTGAAATCGGCCACCTTGACGTAGATATCGAGATCTTCCGCGTTGTTGTTGACCAGCTTAATCTGGCTTTTCCATATCTGCCCCGGATTGACATTATTCTTGATTAAGGGCGGGGTGATCGTCATGGTCAGCCCCTTAACTGCGAAAGCATAAACCGGGGTGGTCAGAAAAAAACCGCCGAGGATAAAAGAAGTTATGATGAGTATTTTACGCATAATTCGCCTGATTCAAAACAATTCTTAATTTCGAATTTTGAATTTCGAATCAATTCCAAATGAATTAATGTTTAAAACATTCAAAATTAAACGTTCATTCGAAATTCAAAATTGAAAATTAGAAATTAATTCTTTTTCTTAAGGTCCACCACCGGTTCATGATTAGTATACGGCAACAAGTGAGACGCGCCCGGATGGCCATGATAGGTTCTCCTGAAAATAATGACGGTCAGGAGAGTCGCGGCCAAAAGAAGTCCCCCGCCAAGTATCACCACTAAATACCATGGCAATACCCAGAAATAAGCCGTGCCCTGAAGGTCACGGGCGCCATTGACGCCGTATTGTCCTTCGAGAGTGGCCTTGAATTTACCCACACCCAAACCCTTGCCGTTCCAGGCGGCGGTCAAGACCTCCTTGGCGCCGGGAACAACCGCTCTCTGCTCGCTATTGAAAGGAATCTCCGCCACTTCCTGATTCTTGCGGTTAAAGACATAAATATTGCCCGTGGGCACGGTGTCGACATTGCCGGCGTTGGAAACGTTAACATCGAAAATAACGGGAAATCTGAAAAATATATTCCTCTCGGCGCTGAAATCCTGTTTCTCGAGAAGTTCCACCGTCTGGTCTTTGACCTCGATGTTGATCGTGACGGTCGGCTGGGGGGAAGCGTTGAAATTATCCCCCGCCATGGTGATATTGCTTCCCGGCGAAAACGAAATGCCGGCGTAATATTTTCCCGGCTTGGCCGACAGATTGACTTCGATGGTTAACGCGAGCGTAACTTCCGCTCCCGGATCGAGATCCACGGCTCCGCGCTTGATGCTGGTCCAGCGGGCGATGGAAGTCGCTTTATCCAGCTTCTCCGGAGCGGAGAAAATCTTATGGCTGTCCGTCATGTCGATATCGTAAACCAGCGGATACATCGTCACTCCTCTTTCACCGTTATTCTTGAGAGTAAGGATATATTCGAGCTTATCCCGCGGATTGGCCTGAGTATCGATAATCCCCGGCGTGATCTCGATCGCGCTCGTGTCCTGGGCGCGGGCGGGGGCGATAAACGCGGCGGCGAGGGAAAAAAATATGAAAATTAAAAAAATTTTCTTTATCATAAATTCCACAAATTTTGAATTTTGAATTTTGAAACAATTTTGAATGACTTAATGTTTTAAACATTCAAAATTAAAATACATCCCGACCTTCCGAATCCGATCTTATCAACAAAACTATCTATAAAAATCTTTTACGCGAAGAATATCAGATACACCGACCCCACGACCAGGAACATGATGATAAATACGATAAGAAGAATCAGGATCAGATGCAGCGTGGGCGAAGGACCCTCGAACTTGGGCACGTACCTCGTGTGGCCTAATCCGGCCTGCTCCATAGCCCGGCGAACCGCCTTATTCTTGTAAAGCCGCAAGAGAAGAAAAAGCATGCCGCCGAAGAATATGAGGCCGCAAAATGCCGGAATTATTATTTTCCATGGGACAATCCAAAAAGATATTTCCGTAAAGAGCGACCGCTTACCCTGGCCGCCCCGGTCGGTGGCGGTGCCGTAGGAAAGCCCCAGACTCGCCTGGTAATGGCCGAAGGCTAAATCGCCGTTCCAATCGTACTCGAAACGCCTGATCGATTTTGGCAGAACGTTGGCGCCGGCATCGTTCACCTGAATTTGCGCCACTTCCTTACCGAACATATTCTTGATGCTGATAAGACCGATCGGCTTAACGTGCACATTGCCCAGATTCTCGATGCGCACGAGAAAATTCACGTCGAAAGGCGTGCCGTAAATACCCTTGTCCGTATTGAATTCGCGCACGCGCGCCTCTTCGTAAACGTCGCCCTTGACCTGAAGAAGAATCAAGCTGCCTGTCTGCTGAGCGACCGCCATGCCTGCGCCCTTGTCGGCGCTGTTCAAAGCCAGTTTCGGCGGCGCGGTGCCGAACAGAATGGCGCCATAGTAGCCGCCGGGACCGGCATTTTCGGGCACGTTTATCTTGTAGGGAACCGTCTTCGTTTCCCCGGGCGCGAAGTCGATGCCGTCGGTCGTAATTTCAACCCAGGAAGACATGAACGATCCTTCTTCCGTCCCCGGCACGATCAGCCGCGCTTCTCCGGATTCGCCTTCGGCCGTAAAATCCCGCAAGTAAGCATAAAAAGTCTTGGGCACATTGGAATTGTTGGTGATTTTCATGTCCACGTCGAGTGTTTCGCCCGGATCAACGATCTCGTCCACCCGCACCGGGCTGACTTTGACGCCCACCTGCGCGCCGGCCGGAGCCGGCAGGGAAAACCAGCCGCAAACCGCGGTCAAAGCTATGACGAAAGCTATGACAAAAATTATTTTTTTCTTCATCTTCTCAAGTAGCTAAAATTAGCTTTATTTAACTAAAAAATGTGGGCAGGACTTCTCCTCCTCATTGTTCATATTTTAACATTTTCATGGGATTAATACAAGCATTTTTTCGCAAAACATCTTTTACTGTTCCTCTTACTCGAAGCGTCGATTTATCAAAGAATAAAAACGGGGTATCTAATTTTTAATTCGAAATTTTTAATTTTTATTCAATTTTTATTTACTTAATTTTTATTGACCACGATAGAAACAACAGCGGAAAAATTAAAAATTAAAACATTAAAAATTCATTTCAAATTTTAAATTAAAAATTGAAAATTATTCCCCGGATATTGGCACAACAAAAAAACGCGTTATAATTACTCACAAAATTATCCGAAGAACCCAGAAAATAAAAAAGACCCCTCTCTTGCGAAAAGGGTCTTTTCATATGTCGTCGTTTCGAGTCCTAAAAAGTCGGCGTGCAGATATAGGTAATCGTATTCTGGTAATCACCCGCTTGCTGCAGGGCGGAAATCTGGAGCTCATAAGCGACGGTGGTGGTACCGACGCCGACGGTAGCCCCGTTGGCCGGACCGTTGTGCTCCATGACTGTCAGCGGAGTGGTCCCGTCAAGCCCTTGATACGTATCCGCCGTGAAGTCATCAGTATCATCGGACGTAACGCCCCAATGTCCCCAGGTGGTCTCATCGGTATAATCGCCTGTAGGCGCGTCCCAGGCCGAAGGACTGGAGGTCGAGTACGGGTCGATAGTAGCGCCAGCCGCGGTCTGCAGGTCTTGGTCCTGCTCGATCGTAACCTTGTAGCCGTCGTTGGCGTTGGTACTCACGCTTAAGACATGGCCCATGAGATAGGCCTGAGAGTCATCGATCTCGCCGAAAGCGATAGATGTCGGTGAGGACGTGCCGGTAAAACTGTGGCCATTAAGACTGTCATCCGGAGTGGTCGTGGCGATCGAGAAAGAGAGAATGGCGTTAACCGTGGCGCTGACCGACACGCTGCTTAAAATGTACACCTTGGTGGTGGCGTCTTCTATCACCACGTCGCCGCTGGTTTTGGTATTGACGCCAATGCTGTAAGCTCCCTGGGTACTCGGGTTCTCGGTACCGGCAATTACTATGGTCTTGGAGCCGGTGGCAATAGCTTCATCGGCTATACAGCGCACGTCCCAATCCTGCGCGCCTCCGCCAAAAACATAAGCGGTGGTGCTGGCGGAATCAGCGCAAGTTACGGAAGTAGTGGCAACAGTGCTGAAATCAGAGGGAATGATCACCTGCATGTATTGATCCTGCGACAAGGTCGCTCCGGTGGTAAAGGTGATCGTGTGAGTAACGCTGACCGAGCCCAGGTCCGAATCGCTGATGAGATCGCTCACGGACGTGAGGTTAGCCGCTTCGACCATGGGTACATAGCCGTACATCGCTATCAGAGAAAAAATCATGATAGCAACAAAAACGAAACGGCTGCGTTTCTTTAGTGTTTGCATGGGAATAAAATCCAATCAATCAGACGGGCAAACGCCTGGATTGGCTGAATTCTTTATTTTGCCTATTGTATTTTGTGTTATAGCCAACTGATGTTTGTTGGCTATCAAAATAAGCTTATTTTTATATGGCAAGGATTTCGACCTGCTTTCTTTATTTGCCTATTAAAGAAAGTAATCCTCACTCTTTAAGTATATTATAACATATTTTTAACTTTTTTTGGATGATGCAAAAAATAAAAAACTTAAAATTATTCAAGTTTTTTATGATATAAAAATTATTTTAATATTGGCCTAAATTTTATGTAAAATCTCACCGCATAAAATATTTATAAAATAATCATTAAATTTTTCTAAAGTAAACTGTGGATAATTCGAACTCACAAATCAACAAATCCGCTACTCGCCCCGTTAAATTATACCGTTAAATAATCGTGGGGTTAATAATACCGCAAGCATCATTCATAAATATTCTTCAAACAAAGTCATTTAACGGGGCGAGTCTACGAATATAGCAAACGCGCACGTCTCGACTGTTCACAATTTATTAATTCCATGACGTGCGCCGGAATTATATTCGTGATATTTGTAGCGGATTCGTAGATTTGCGGGGAAATAAAAACCATCCGCCCGTTTGTCAATCAGAACGGGCAGATGGTTTTTCGTATTTCGAAGGTGGCTGCCGGAAGCGGCATGGTGAGCCATCTCTAGGGGAATGGCACATCATGGTCATGCCGCCCCGCAGTCATTATCAAATTTTAGTTACCTAGAAGGTCGGAGTGCAAATATAAGTCAGGGTGCTTTCGTAGTCACCGGCTTCCTGTAGGGAGCCGATCTCCGCTTTATAGATGATATGCGTTACGCCCACATTCTGCGTAGTGCCGTCGGACGGACCGGTGTGGTGCATGATGGGCATCGGATCAGAGCTGTTCAGGCCGGCGTAAAGCGCACCGCCGCTATTGAAATCCTCATAGCCCGTGCCGTAATCCTGCAAATCGGAATCATCGGTATGAAGACCCATGTGGCCGTAAGTGTGGTAATTATCGAGCTGATTTAACGGTTGCGTCCATAGTTCAGGCGTGGTCGAGCCGGTATTGTCCTGTGAATTATTGAAACTGTTGATATTGGAACCGCTATCTGACTCCAATTCATGATCCTGGAAGACGGTAACAGTATAGCCGTCATCCGCGTTGGTGGTTACGTTTAAAGTCTGGCAAACGGTTGAAGGCACGCCCGCGCTCAAATCCCCGAAAGGAGTGGTGGTGGCGGTGGAATCCTGAGTGCAGGTCTCGCCGCTAACCGTGGCGCCGGTGCTCGTGCCGGAAATGACGAAATCCAAGCTGGAATTGACAGTAGCGGTCATCCAGACGTCGGAGAATATTCCTACCCAAACCCTGATCCTGTCCCGCAAAGTACCGGTGTCATCATAATTATAGATCCAGATACCATACTCGTTTTCCACAGTAGGATTGACGACGTCTGTTACCACGACTTGACTGGAAGTAGCTGTCTGCGAACCCGCGAACAAACATCTGACCGTATCGTTATTACCTACGATTTGTTCGGTAATGCCGGCCGCGCCATAAGCGCAGGTTACACTCGTAGTCGCCAGACCGCTGAAACCGGGACCGGTCGGAAAGACTATATCCCAATATCCGCCGGCGGGCGTGGAGGAAGCGGTTTCGAAAGTAAACGTGTGCGTCGCGGTCTGGCCCAAGTCCGTATCCGACATCAGGTCAGCGGCATGAAAGATAGAATTATACGCCACGGCCTGGAATACGGGCGGGAGAAATCCATACATGATAATTATCATGAATATAAGGATCGGTACTAATACGCGTTTTTGTTTTTTTGTTTTCATAATTTTATTTTAAATTTAATGCTAAACATTAAGTCGACTAGGCATATTTCGGAAGTAATCCGTGGACATGACCGTTTGAACAATGTTTACGACCTCATCCCGGGTATAATATCTCCACCCCCTCGAATCCCTTTTGGCTTTGGGGATCATGCCTTCGTTCTCCCAGCGGATAAGCGTGGTTTTGTCCCGGTCAATCTTGTCGACAATATCTTTAAGGCGATATTTTTTGTTTTCCATATTTTTGCCTGTTTATTTTTGTTTTGTCTCACTATATAAAGGAAATGAATTATTCGACCTTTATTTTAGTTTATATAAATTGTATAAAAGAACAACAAAAAAACTTTCCTGTTTATAACAAAAAAGTTTGTAATCTGTCTAAATTACCTATGTTTTCGGTTATTTTTCTCAGCTGGTATTTGTTTTTATTCATTTTTCTGTTTTTGTTTTTCCCTCCGCCAGCTGGCGGATTGGCGAATATTTTCGCTGTTTTTGTTTGTTGTGTCTCGCAATATCTCACTATTTCGCCATAGCGCTATATTGCTATACTACTAATACTATTATAGTACATATTTTTACATCGGTCAACGGCTGAATCACATTTTGATCACATGCTTTTCCCCACTTAATAACATTTAATTTTAGACAAAAAATTAACACTATAAACCATTACCGGTTTTTCTTCAAAAATTATCCACAGGCACCATTTAAATTTATCATCTCAATAAAATTTACTGTTAATAAACCAATAATCATCATATTTGCAAGCCGCGACTACTGTCTGAACCACAGATTATCACGAGATTTCACTGATTTCACAGATTACTGATGCGGCGCTCCTATTGTTAATCTGTGTAATCTTGTGTAATCAGTGTTAATCTGTGGTTCAGACAACATCAGCGATTATAGAGCCCCCAGCAAATAAGTTAATTGTCAATTGTCAAAACGTCGGCACCAATATATACACGATCTCCGTCTCATAATCCCCTGCCGGCTGCTGGTTCGTCGCTTCTATCCGATAAACGAAATCGACCGAATCGTCTGTGACCGGAATGGGGCTGTAACCGATCTCTTTGGCGTCGGTCTCGAATCTGGCGTATGCGTCAGGGGGCGCGAAACGCGAAGAGAGGAGTCCGGATAGGGTATCATCGCCGGTGTGATAGCCGAAACCGCCCGGATTCGGGGAGATAGACCAGTCGCCAGGCGATTCGTTGGTATGGTTGATGGGATCAATCTCTGCGCCGCTCGCCGCTATCATGTTTTGGCGCTCATAAACGAAAAGCTGGTAGCCGGACTCGGCGTTGGTGGTAACGGTAAAACGGTGCGCGCCGGCAACAGCGGTATCGAGCGGCAATTCGCCGAAAGGCACGCTCGTGGCTGTGGTGGGGAAATCAGTGGTGATACCTTCGGTGGAAGTGCCGGCGGGCAGTCCGCTTATCGTAAAGTTTAGGGCCCCGACCGCGATGACCACACTCGGATAACTTTCGCCCGCATTGTACGGCACGGCCTTATCGAAATAATCGTAAATGCTGAAATAATGCGCGTAAGCGCGGAAATAATAAGTGGCGAGGGTGGCGCCATTGTTGTAAACCGTAAATTCCCATTCCGCCGGCGTATTCACGTTATGAGTATAGGTACTGGTGGATATGCCGGACTCGTTATAAGTAGCGTTGGCGGTCGCATCGGACAAAATTCTCGTACCGATCGCCTGATTATCGCTGACATTGGCGCCGTCGTAGTACGTCCAGACCGCGGTAGTTGAGCCGATCTCCCCCACCCAATGGACATCGGAGGAAAAATCGGCCTGGGTCGAATACTGCAAGCGCATTTTCGTATTATAACCAGTAAAACCGCCGGTTTCGTTAATCGTCAGGCGCAATTTCAGGGCGCTGCGGCCGTCCACCGCGGGCGCGAAGCCCACGGGTGCGGCTGGGGTAGAGGTCGGCGTGGGATCATTCTCGTCATGAAACCACTGCCAATCCTGCGATTTCGGCGTGTAATCAGGGCTGTCATCCCAGATCAGGTAACCGCGCGGATCGCCCGGGTCGCTGTCATAATCCTCACCCGCCAATGAACCCGAATGGGAAGAAAATATCCAATGCGAAGAAGCGGCGGAAGACAATTTGGCATTATAACCGGAAGTTATGCCGCTCCCATAAGCAAAATTCATGCCTGCGATCGATTCAAGAGGATTGGCATTGATTAAGGTAGCGTCGAGGCTGATTAAACTTCCTCCGTTCACGCTTAATGTCAGATTGCCGTGGTCGAGCGAAGTGACAGACGTGGAAGCCGCCAGATCAAGTCCGTTGGCGTCGAGATTAGCGATCTGGTAATAACGCGCATTGATCGTACCGCCGCTCACGGCCAGGGCGAACGTGCCAGCACCCTGATTGCTTATAAGGGTGCGCTCTAATGCCGAGCCCTGGATATTAAGCGTGGCTCCGGAACTGGCCAAAATCGCTCCGTCCTGGCTGATCTTAACCTTGCATTGGCGCTCCTTGCCTGCCAGGGAAGCGCCGTCGAAGTCGGTTGCCCGGCTCCAGTATTCCGCTCCGCTCGCCCGTTCGTAATCACCCCAAATATAGAGTTCTCCGTCAACGCCGTTATTATCCATGGAATAAAGCGACCCGCTCGTATCGACGAAAGCGAAGCTGGATGAGCTGTTCCACATTTTGATATCCGTATCCGCCCCTACTTTCATGATATAATAACCGTCGCCGCCGCCCGTTTTCGTATTGATCATATACGATCCGCCGTTAAGGTAAAGCGTCGATTTGGTCCAATCGGTGGCCGCGCCGTTCATCGCGTTCGTGAACTGGCCGCGCACCTCGACCGTCACATGGGAACCGGGAACGTAATCCTCCTCGGCACTGATGCTTTTGATGAAAGTACCGGGTGAATTCTGGTTGTGATATTCGGTTTCGATCCATTCGGCGCTTAACGCCTTATTCACGATCCGCACTTCATCAATCGTGCCCCCGTAAAAAGTGGAATTGCGGGAACCGTCATAAGCGGTGGCTTCCGAACCGTCGCCGATAAAGCCATAGCGGGTATAAGCGCCTGTGCCTAATTTTGTACCGGTGGTATAGGTGTCAGACTGGATATTCATAGCGCCATCGATATAGATCTTCTTGTCGTAAGTAACGCTCGAGTCGAAAGTGGCGCAGATGTAGCGCCAGGCATTATTATTGACCGTTACGGTCGAGCCGAGATCAGTGATCGAGCCGCCCGGGCCGGAGGTAGTATCCCAGCTGACTAAGCCGGCGCCGACCGTGGAGCTGAAATCGACGCCCAGTGACCAGTTTTCACTGCGATCCCAGTCCACGAAAGCATTGCCCGTGGCCGAGGTTTTGATCCAGGCGCAAACGGTTATCGCGCTGATCTCGCCGGCGGAGCTGTAATGATGGCCGCTGACCGGCATATAAGCCGAAGTGCCGTCAAGGACCAGGCTCTTGCCGATCTTACCGGCCGAAGCGGAAGTAATGGTGCCGCGCGAACCGCCATTGTAATTATGGCCGGTCGCGTCCATAAAGACATTATCCGCTCCTGGAGAATCGTTCTCGTCCAGATGCCAGACGCCGATATAATCGTCCCAGACCCCGGCCGGGTTCGACTGGTCCCCGACGCCGCTGTTGCCGTAATAAACGAAAATACTCGTGTCGGTGGAACTGGAAAGCGCGGGCACTTTTACCCAGGCCAGAAGCTCGCCCGTAGTAGTAGAAAATTTCTCGAGTTCATGGTCGAGCTGCGTGATTCCGTCCCCGGACGTAAAAAGGATGTCTTTACCGTCCGACTGGGCCGCGGCGGCGATATCCGTATCGGTCATCGACACCAAAACCGGAAAATTTACCTGATTAGCCGGTACCTCGTTCGCGTCGATCATGATCTCCTTGCGGTGCGTCCAGCCCTGATCTATCCAGCTATGGGCCGAACTGGCGATAAAGGCCGCGCCGGCCGCGAGATCGAGGTTATTTTCCACGGTCAGATTCTCCGGCACGACCCAGCCACCACTGCCGTTGAAAGTCGCATTGTAGAAAGGCGAAGTGCTTGCCTGTACTGTTTTGCCCGCGGTCGAGGCGTCGAAAACCACAGTACCGTTATTGTTGTCAAAGCTGCCGTCGATATCGAAGCTGCCAGCCGCCGTAAATGCGGCGCTCGGAGGCGCGACCAGTTCCGCCCCGCTTAGAACGCTTAAGTCGCCATCGATGTTCAGAGCCGTATCGTTCGGGGACGCGGTCAAAGTTATCCCGGCGCCTCCGCCGCCGACCGTAAGATTGCCGTTCGTTTTCAAGGTGCCGGCAGTCATGGTATAAACAGGGGTTCCGGAAGCCGGAGAGAGCTCAAGGTTATAATAAGTGGCGGCCCACAGACTTAAACTCGAAGACCCCGTAAACCGGAAAAGCGAGACTTGCGGATCGAATGAACCGTTAATATGGAAAGGCACGCTTCCGCCCGTGAGTGCCCAGGTTGAAGAACTCGCCTTCAGTGTCTGGTTGTTACCGATAGTCATGACGCCCGTAACCGTAACGCCGTTAGCGCCGGTTTTCTGCGTTTGCGCCGGCCATAACCCGTCGCCGAATTCGAGATTATCGAAAGTCCAGTCCGCGGAGCCGCCGAAATTACCCGTGCCGTCGATCATGAAAGTTCCGCCGGCGAGATCGATAATACCATTGCCGGTAACATCCCCGCCGTTTACCGACAAACTGGTCGTACCGGTAAGAGCGCCGGCGGTTACGTTCAGGTCGCCATCGATTACGGTATTCTCCATAAAAGACCAGCCGCCGCCCGCGCCGGACATAGTCACATTGGCGAAATTATAACCGTTGGCCGTAATGCGGAATCCGGTCGCGGTGGCGGTAAAATTCACCGTCTGGGCCGAATTCCGCGTGAAAACGCCGGCGGAAAGCCAATCGCCGCCGACGGTGACGTTATTCGCGCCGGCCGCGAAGGTAGCGCCGCTGCCGATAATAAGATCGCCGCCCGCGTTTCCGGCCGCGGAACCGGAAGCAAGCTTAACGGCTCCGCCCGGCGTAAACGCGGCGCCGTCCATGACCGCCAGCGCCGTGCCGGTAGAAACGGACAAAACGCCGGACGCCACGTCATAAGGAACAGCGGCGCAGCCAATGCCCGTACTCTGGTCGCAGTGATTAAGATGGCTGTTGGTGATGGTGCTGACGCCGGTTTCGGACCTGGCTGACAAATAATTATGCCGCAGGTCATAGGAAATATCAGAGTATTTATTGGCCGCTACTGTTACCGATACTCCCCGGTCGGCATTGCCGCCGTTTTGGTTGAAAAATATCGAAACCGGATAGTTAACCGCCAGGTTGACATCGGTAAAGCTGAAAAAACCGTCCGCGGCGGCGCAGCTCGTGCTCGCCACTTCCGCGCCGTTGACCGCCAGACTGATATTCGGTGTCGCGTCATCGCAGCCCGTCCAGTACCCCGCGCCGTTTTCGGCGTAAGCGGTTCCGGAAACGGCGGGACCCATTATTTTAACCGCAGCCACGACCGCGTATTCGGTCAGGTCCTGGCCGGCATTCGATACGCGGAAACAATAAGTTTCATTATTCACCGCGCTGGTCGAAAATTCAAACGCGTATTCCAGTTCGCTCGCCTCGCCTATGGCGAGATCGAACGGCGCCGACTCGTCATGCGGATAGGTTACGATCAAGCCGTCGGTCCAGACACCTTCCGCGGTCAACTGGTTCGAAGTCGTGGCCTGGTCGCTGATGTAAGAAGATGTCGCCATGATCACGGCCTGACCGGCCGCAACAGGCACGGCCGCGTAATTGATGGAAGGCACGGCCGCGCAACCCGCATAAACGCCCTTAGATGCGTACTGCAGCCGGTAAACCGTATTATTGGCGTCGCCGGCGCCGATATTGTCAATGGTTAAGCGCAGTCGCAAATTCTCGTTTTTCGCCTGACTTACTATGGAATTATCTTCGCCGGCTTTCCAGGACGCCGACGACTCATCGCCGTCATCATTGCGCCAACGGTAATGTTTTTGTGAAATATCGGTACAAGTACTGTCATCCCAGCGGATACTGCCGCAGATGCCGCCGCCGTCATTATCGAAACTTTCCCCGGCGAAGTTGCCGTAATGATCGGTAAAGACCCAAAAACTCGAAGGCGAACCGTCAAGGTTGACATTGTAGCCGCTGGCTATGCCCGAAGAAGTGGCGAAAGAACAGCCGATAATATTCAGCGCGGAATTCGCGTCGATGGTGGTAGAGGCGACGGTGATCATGCTGCCGCCTTCGATTTCAAGGAAAAAATCCCCATGATCGAGCGACCCGATGCTGACATCACCCGATAAGTCAAGACCATTGCCGTCAATATCCCTAATCTCGTAATAGTCGGCTGTAAAGGCGCCGCCGGAGATCGAAAATGCGTAGCTGCCGCCGGAAATACCCGCGATCGTGGTGGTGGCGCCGTTTTGACCGATTACGGCCAAATTTGCGCCCGCGTAATCAAGGGTGGAGCCGTCCGCGATACTGACACCGCAGGCGCGGGGGCTCGATGAGATGTCCGTGCCGTCGAAATCGGTCGCGTAGCTCCAGTAATCGCTCCCGTCCGTGCGCGCGTATTCGCCGTAGACACGGAGCTGGCCGTCGCTTCCTCCATGGTCCATGGAATAAAGCGAACCGGAAGGATCGACCTCGTAGCCGGCGGCATCAGAATTCCACATACGGATATCCGTAGCGGTACCGATCTTCAAAATTCCGTAAGATACGCCCGTGGTCGAGGCGTTGATGGCGAGCTCCCGGCCGCTGCGCAAATAAAGCATCGAGGTGCTGTCCCAGCTTTCATGCGCGCCGTCCTCGCCGTTGTAAAAATCGCCGGTGGCTTCGATCGTGACGCCGGCATCGACCGTAAAACCGGCGGCGGCGGCGATCGTCAGGCCATGCGTGGACGTAGCGGAGAAAACGAACTCCCAGCCGCCAGCGGCGTTAGCGAAAACGATATCATAAAAAGGCGAATTGCCGGGATCGATGATCTTACCCGTGCTGACGGCATCGAAGGTAGTCGTTCCCTGCCGCGCCAGGAATTTCCCGGCATTGATCCAGCTGCCGCCGGCAATCACGGCGTAATCGGCGGCGGATATATCGAAAGTCGAGTCAGGACCGATATATAAATCCCCGGATACGTCGATATCATGACCGGTCAAAGTAGTCGTGGCGGCCGATGATTTTTCGAAAGACAGATGGTAAAAATCATGAGCATTGTCGGTTCCGCCGGTATCTATCGTACCAGTAGCGACACCATCAAAGGTAGTGGTAGAATTACCGGCAATAAAAACGGCGCTGGTACTGGCAAACCAACTGCTGCCCAGGGTAGTTT
>CAYVIA010000015.1:0-20187 GCA_964451485.1 uncultured Gammaproteobacteria bacterium | reverse complement strand
TTTTTCCGGCTTTTTTCTTTTGCGTGAAATAATGTTATAATATACGCATGAATGATAAAAGGGAAAAACCGAAGAAAGTAGGGATTGACGCCCGCTTTTACGGGCCTGTAGGCAAGGGATTGGGCCGGTATACGAAAGAGGTAGCGGACAGGGTCACGGCCATGGACGATCGACATGAGTATGTTATTTTCCTGGGCCGGGATAATTTCGACGAGTTTATCCCCCCCCGCGTCGGCGTAAAAAAAGTCCTGGCGGATTTCCGTTGGTATTCCGCAGCCGAGCAGGTATCGATGCCCCGCTTGATAAAAAAGGAAAAAATCGATTTGATGCACTTCCCCCATTTTAACGTGCCGTTTTTCTGCCCGGAGGAATTTATCGTTACCATTCATGATTTGATATTGACGAAATTCCCTACGCAAAGGGCGACTACGCTAAGCCCGATTTTATATCGTATAAAGTATGCCGCCTATAAACGCATTATCAAACGGGCGGTAAAAAAGGCGAGTAAGATCATAGCCGTCTCGCGTTTTACCAAAGACGACATCAAAAAGCAATTCGAGGTTACTGATGACAAAATCTTCGTTACTTATGAAGGCGTTACCGGGCATCTGCGGCAAAATAAAAATGACAAAGATGCGCTTTTAAGGTATAATATAAGCGAACCGTATTTACTTTATGTGGGTAACGCTTACCCGCACAAAAACCTGGAAAACCTGATCAGGGTTTTTTCCCGCGTCAGGAAAAAATATGGACGTTTGCGGCTGGTACTGGTGGGGCGGGAGGATTACTTTTACGCGCGCCTGAAGCGGTTCGCCCGGCAATTCGACGGTTCACGACAGGACGTAATTTTTCCCGGTTTCGTCCCGGACGAGGATTTGGCAGGGTTTTACCGGCATGCGCTCGCTTACGTTTTTCCGAGTTTTTATGAGGGTTTCGGGTTGCCGCCGCTTGAAGCTATGAGCCATGGCTGCGCCGTAGTCAGCTCCGATAAGTCCTGTTTGCCGGAAATACTGGGGGAAGCGGCTTTGTATTTCACCCCGGAGAGCAACGATGATATGTACAAAAAAGTTGTACAGCTGATAACGAATGAAAATTTGCGCCAAACCCTGGTTACCAAGGGCTACGAGCAGGTAAAAAAATACAGCTGGGATCGCTGCGCTAAAGATACCCTGAATGTTTACAAAAGTGTTTTGTATCACGCCGAATACGATAATTCTTAAATCTTAAATCTTAAATCGTCAATCTTAAATCCAAAGTCCCCATGCATAAGCAAAAACACAGCTATATTATCCATGCCGATAAGGACGGGGGTCCTTCGCGTTTTCTCGTCGATTTGAAAAAATTAGAAACGGGTTTTGCCGGAAAAAAAGAGCGGACCGGGTGGTATGAGAAAATAAGCGACCGGCTCGCCGGCCTCGATTTCGATAAGGCCTGTAAGAAGCGGAAAAAACATTGCCGGCATTTTACCGAACGTGTTTCCGGGATTTTCGACCGCATTACCGCTTACCGCCCCGCGGATGAAGCCGCATTTTTTCGCGGGCACAGGCTTCGGGCAGAAAAAAATTCACGTTTGCAGCGGCTCGCCATTTTTCCCTTTATCGCGGTATTTTCGAAATTATTCGTTTTTGTATTCAAAATAATCTACCGGGCTTGTTTCGAGGCGGGCTGGCTGGGAGCTTTTATTATCCGCCTGGCTTTTTTCTCCGTTCTGGCCGCGCTCAGGTCGGTTCTTTGGTCGGGAAAGACATTTTTTCGTCTTTTCGGATCACTGGCCGTACTGATCGGATCATTTTCCGCCGCCAAAATTTTTACGGGAAGAGAAAGAGCGCCGAAAAAAGAAGAGGCGGAAAGGAATATATTTTACGGTCGGGAATCGCGCGAATCGGCGCCGTATAAAAAAGAAACCGGCGAAAAACGTTCTTTCCGGCCGCATATCCCTTCCCGCGGTTTTAGGCGCGTGGTTTTATTTATCATCATTTCCGCCGTCATTATCCTGCCTTTCAAGGCCTACTCGTACTACCGGCAGATGTATGCCATGAAAGACAAGGTACTTTCGGCCTCCGCGGCGGCCGTCGGGCAAATGACGGCCGGGACCGAATCGATCGCGCAAAACGATTTTAGCGCGGCCGGAGATAACTTCAAAAGCGCCAGTGAATATTTTCTTGAAGCCCGGAGCGATATCGGGGAAATCAGCGGAATCCTCGGTGTTTTAAAACCGATTTTGCCCGAAGGAGACATAAAGATGGCCGCGGAGGCCGATACGATCCTGAGGGCGGGCAATACGAGCGCGGAACTGGCGGCTGTATTAAGCCGGGGTTGGGGCGGCTTGGGCGAAAATTCACCCCTGGACGTTAAGGGAACCGTGAATGACCTGAAACGCAGTATCGACCAGGCCTGCGCCTTGTCGGCCGAGCTGAAACTCGAGCTTAGCGAGATCGATGCCTCCTCTCTGCCGGACGAATACAGGGATAAATTCGCGGGGATAGCGCCTAAAGCCGGCCTCCTGGCCTCTTCCCTGGCGGAATTGAAAGATATCTTGGGGGAGTTAGAGATATTCCTCGGTTTCGAATATGACCGGCGCTATCTGCTCGTCTTCGAGAATAACGCCGAAATGCGGGCGAGCGGCGGTTTTATCGGCAGTTTCGCCCGGTTGGATTTAAGCGATGGCCAGATCAAAAATTTGAAAGTTCCTTCCGGAGGGAGTTATGATACGGAAGGCGGATTGTATGAACGTATCGTTGCCCCGGAGCCGCTTTGGCTCGTCAATCCTTTGTGGCATTTCTGGGACGCCAATTGGTGGCCGGATTGGCCGGCCTCCGCCGGGAAACTTGCCTGGTTTTACGAAAAAAGCGGCGGGCCGACCGTGGACGGCGTAATCGCGATTACGCCCACGGTGATCGAAAATATGCTTAGGGTTATCGGTCCGGTCGATATGGGAGCGGATTACGGCTTTACGGTTGACGCGGATAATTTTTGGGATATTACCCAGACTTTCTCCGAAGAGAAACCAAAGGACCATCCGGATTACGCACCTAACCCGTATTTGGCGGCCACGACCACCGCGGAAAGCGGGGCTACTTCCACCGGAGAGGTGAAACCGGAGCCGAAAAAGATCATCGGCGACCTTCTTGAAGCCATCAGGACGAAATTATCCGGTCGTCTGGACAAGGATACTCTCCTGGGCCTGATCAGCGTACTTGAGCAGGGTCTTAGGGAAAAACACATCCTTCCGTATTTTCGCGATGATGACCAGGAAGCGAAAATTATTGCCCGCGGCTGGGGAGGAGAAATGAACGAAACCGGATGGGATTACCTTTTGGTAGCCGATACCAATATCGCCGGCGGTAAAAGCGATCGGGTAATAAAAGAAAAAATAGACCTGAAAACGGACGTTGGGGCTGATGGTTCGGTTGTCGATACCCTGGTTATTACCAGGACGCATACGGGCGCTAAAGGCGATAAATTCACCGGAGTGCGTAATAATGACTGGATGAGGATTTACGTGCCCGCAGGCAGCGAGCTCGTGGAAGCGAGCGGATTTTCCCGGCCCGACTCCGCTTTGTTCGGAGAGCCGGATCCCGGCTGGCAAAGAGATCCGGACGTGGCGCGCGCGGAAGACGGCGCGGTCGAGGATACGCGGACCGGCACTCTTATCTATGAAGAGAGCGGCAAAACCGTCTTCGCCAACTGGTCGCAGGTCGATCCGGGGCAAACGGCCGTGATTACCTTTAAATACCGCCTGCCTTTTTCGCTTAAATCGCCGGAGAAAGACGATACGCTGAAAGGGAAAATCGTCACTCTTTTCGGTTCGGCCGGAAAGGATCTGATCCCTTACGCGTTGATGGCGCAGAAGCAGCCGGGATCGGCCGGGTCCGAATTTACGAGCGTCCTCTCCCTGCCTGACGCCCGCGGCATTGTCTGGCGCTATCCGGCGAATGAGAACATCGACGAACGCGGATGGAAGATTTCGACCGATTTGAGCGTGGACAGATATTACGCGGTGCTGATGGATACAACGAACCGGCCTTATTGATTCATAGATAATACGATAATTTTTAAAAACTACAACTCTGTTAGATATCATTTTGGGATTTTTAAGATTATTAAGATTATTGGGAACAAAAAATAACCCCCAAAAATCTTAAATATCCCAATAATCCCAACAATCATATGGATCTCGGTTTACAATCACCCAATATAGCAATGGCGCCTGACAGCGCCTACATGATACTTTTTACCTACCTGCTTTGGTTTTTGTTTATCGTCGCGCTTCTCCTGATTTTGCGGAAGTTCATCAAGAACGCGGTCGAGCAGTCGAAATATTTCGATCATTGCATCTATCTGATCCGTTTACCCAAAGAAAAGCCGGGAGACAAGGAGAAAGAGATTAACGCCCAGGAACTGCGCGAGGATATCGCCCGGGGGGAAACGATTTTTTCGAGCATCGGCGGCCTGCGGGCGCAGCGCGGCATCAGGGCGTGGCTTTTCGGCCGCAACGACCATTTTTCTTTCGAAATGGTGGCCAGCCGCCGCAAAATCGCTTTTTACGCGGCCGCGCCGCGGGCGATGAGCCGTTACCTGGAACAGCAGGTAAACGCCCATTATCCGGAAGCGGTGATCGAAGAAGTAGATGATTATAATGTTTTTCATCCGCATTCGGAAACCACGGCGGGTTATCTCGCCACCAGGCGCCATTTTATTTTTCCCCTGCGCACCTATACCAAAATGGAGATGGATGCCGATCCTATGAATTCGATAATCAATGTGCTGTCGAAACTTGATGAAGACGAAGGACTGGCTATCCAGCTTACGATCCGCAGCGCCAAAGCGAAATGGCACCGGAAAGCCGGCGAAGTTCCCCGCCTGGTGCGCCGGAACAAGACCTTACAGGAGGCGATCAGGATGTCCACCGGCAACAAAGTAACCGGATTTCTTTGGGATATCATCAAGTCGTCGAAACCGCCGAAACCGGCCGATTTGCAAAAAAAACAATATGAACAATATCCGCGGCAGACCGCCATGGAAGAAGATATGCTTAAAGGAATAGAGTCGAAGAATTCGAAAGCCGGGCTCGACGTCAATCTGCGCATCGTCGTCAGCGCCGCCAACAAGGGCAAGACCAGAGGCTACCTCGAAAACCTGGTAAGCGCTTTCAGCCAGTATAACCTGTACGAATACGGCAACAGCTTTTCGAATAAAGTGCGCACCGGCAACCAGAAAAGGATGATCAATAATTTCATCTACCGCCGCTTCGATGAGCGTATCTCCTTCCTGCTCAATACGGAGGAATTGGCTTCACTTTATCATTTTCCCCTGAAGAACGCGGAGACCCCCAATATCCTTTGGCTGACCGCTAAGCACGCGCCGGCGCCGGCCGATATTCCCGGCGAGGGGATAGTGCTCGGGAAGAATTTTTATCGCGGCGTATCGTCCGATATTCGCATCAAACGCTCAGACCGGCGGCGCCATACTTATATTATCGGTAAATCCGGCGTGGGGAAATCGGTGCTTCTGGCCAGTATGGCGATCCAGGATATTACCAACGGAGAAGGGGTTTGTATAATAGACCCGCACGGCGACCTGGTGAATGACGTTATTGCCCATATACCTCCCGAACGCGCCGAAGACGTAATTCTTTTCGCGCCGGCCGATACGGAGCGCCCATTGGCGCTGAATCTGCTCGAATTCGATCCCCGCTATCCGGAGCAAAAGACGTTCGTTATTAATGAGATGATCAAGATCTTCGATAAACTCTACGATCTTAAGCAAACCGGCGGTCCGATCTTCGAGCAATATATGCGCAACGCCATGCTTTTGATCATGAGCCATCCCGAATCCGGCTCGACTTTGATGGAGATCCCGAAAGTACTGGCGAATGCCGACTTCCGCAGGAAGAAGCTGGAGAAATGTTCCGATCCGACCGTAGTCGATTTCTGGCGCCAGGAAGCGGAAAAGGCGGGCGGTGACGCGGCTTTGGCCAATGTCGTGCCTTACGTTACCTCGAAGCTGACAAGTTTCATTTCGAACGATACCATGCGCCCGATCATCGGCCAGCAGAAAAGTTCTTTTAACCTGCGCGATGTCATGGATAAGAGAAAAATCCTCTTGGTCGATCTTTCCAAGGGCAGGGTGGGGGAGATGAACGCTTATCTTTTAGGCATGATCCTCGTCGGCAAGATCCTGATGTCGGCCCTTTCCCGCACCGACGTCCCGCAGGAGGCGAGAAAGGATTTTTATCTTTATATCGACGAGTTCCAGAATTTCACCACCGATTCGGTCTGCTCCATCCTGTCGGAAGCGAGGAAATACAATCTCAATTTGGTCATCGCCCATCAATATCTGGGGCAGCTGGTCAAGAACCAGGATACTTCCATCAGAGACGCCGTTTTCGGCAATGTCGGCACCTGGATACTTTTCAAGATCGGTTCGGAGGACGCGGAAGTGATGCAGAAAGAATATAATCCGGTTTTCAACCAGTACGACCTGATCAATATCGAAAAGTTCACCGCTTACGTAAAACTACTGATAGACAATACCGCCAGCCGTCCCTTTTCCATGAAAACCCTTTGGCCCCTGCCGGGTACCGCTTATGATGGCGTGGCGGAAAAAATAAAAACTTTAAGCCGTCTGAAATACGGCCAGGACAGGAATCTGATCGAGGCGGAGATAAAAAAACGGGCCACGCTGCTTTAGGTGAATTTACCCGGAGCTCTAACGATGCATCCGCTATCAGAATTGTTATTTTTAATAATTATTTCATTGTTAAATCGCTAAATTGTTTTTTATTTTACGACTAAACTTTTAGCAATGCAACAATGAAACAATAAAAACTGTGTTTAACCAATATTGCCCCGAATAATTTCGATACACTTTACAAAACACTCAGATTGGTTTAATATAAAATATATTTAAACAAAAATTAATCAGCAAAATATATAATAAAATTAAAATAAATTTAACCAGGCTAAAAAACACAAATATGGCTAAAAAAAAGCAAAATGAAATCGATTTAATGGTCGAAGAAGAAGAAGGGGGAAGCGGCGGGGAGGATGAATACGCTTTCACTCCGGAAGATGACGAAGACGGAGAGAAGAAGCCGCCGTCCGGCGCCGCCGGCATAACGTTGAGCAAGGCGAAAATAACGCTAATTTATCGATTGCTCAAAAATATCAAAGAAAATAACGACCAGGTGATAGATCTCCTGTCCGGCCTGGTCGATCCCGAGGCCGAAAGCTTTATCAGTATCGGGCAGAAAAGCGACAGTGGTTTTCATAAGGACGACTCTTCGCCTGAGCAGGAAATCGTGGGCGGCCGCATCGTCGAGGGGGTTTTCGACGGGGAAAAAATGATCGGCCCTGACGGCAAGCAATACAGCGTGCCGGCCAATTATGCCTCCAAGTCGAAATTGGTGGAAGGCGATATCATGAAGCTGACGATTACGCCCGGAGGGACTTTCGTCTATAAGCAAATCGGCCCGATAGAGCGCACGCGGCTGATAGGCCGCCTTGAGCTCGAGGGCGGAGGAAGTTACAGCGTTAACGTCAACGGCAGGAAGCTGCATGTCCTCACGGCCAGTGTTACTTTTTTCAAAGGCCAGGCGGGAGACGAAGTGGTGGTCCTGGTGCCCAAAGAGGGGGACAGCGGGTGGGCGGCGGTTGAGAATATCGTGAGAAAAAATAACTGATTGCAAAATTTATCGTAATTTTACCCACAAATCAACGAATTTTCAACTCACCCCGTTAAATAATATAGCAACAAGACGCTAAGGGCCCGATCTTACCACAATTATCCCTCGAATTTTTTTTAAAATATTTAACGGGGCGGGTCTGCGAATACCGATCAAGACATATTATTTATAATTTGTTGATTTGTTGTTGATTCGTTGATTTGTGGGTTATAAGGGTTTCAATAAGAACAGCTGTTGGCGCTGAAATACATAATTCTAAATGCGTTAAGCTATTATCTAAATATGGCGACATTATACAGAAAATACAGACCGCAGAAGTTCAGCGAACTTTTCGGACAGAATCACATCAAGGTAACGCTCGAACATGAGATCGAGTCGGACAAGATCGCTCATGCTTACCTTTTTTGCGGACCGAGGGCGATCGGCAAGACGACTATCGCCAGGGTTTTTGCCAAGGCGATCAACTGCCAGAAGCGCAAATCGGGCGAGCATGAGCCCTGCAACGAATGTTCAATCTGCCGGGAGATTACGACCGGCCGTTCCCTCGACGTGATCGAAATAGACGCGGCTAGCCATACCGGCGTCGATAATGTCCGGGAAAATATTATCGCCACCAGCCGCATCGCCCCAACGCGCGCGCAGTACCGGGTTTTTATCATCGATGAGGTGCATATGCTGTCCACGCCCGCCTTTAACGCGCTTTTGAAGATTATCGAAGAGCCGCCGGAGAAGGTCGTTTTTATCCTCTGCACGACCGAGGTTCATAAAGTACCGACTACGATAATTTCCCGCTGCCAGCGTTTCGATTTCAAGCGTTTGAATATTTCCGAAATCGTCCACAAGCTGCAGTTTATCGTTTCCGGGGAAAATATCAAGATCGACAAGGAAATCCTGCGGGCGATCGCCCAGCAGTCGGAAGGGCACATGCGCGACGCGGAAAGCTTGCTCGGGCAGGTGGTCGCTATCGGCGGTAAAGAAGTTACGCGCGAAGAAGCCGATTTGGTCATACCGAGAAGCGATCTCGGGGAAGCGGTCCGGCTGATCGATTATCTGGGCAAGAAAGATGCCGGGTCCGCCATCATTCTCGTCAATAAGCTGCTTAACGAGGGCGTGAATTTAAAGAGATTTATCGGTGATTTTATCGAAATTGCGAGAAAGATCACGCTTTATAAGGTCAACGCGGCGCTGGCGGAAAAACTCTCCCTTGAATACAGTGAAAATATCGAAATACAGATAAATAATGCCGGCCGTAATCTTAGTTTAAACCAAGTGATAGCGATTATGGAAAAATTCATCGAGGCCAGAGAAGATCTTAAGACCAGTTTTATCGTCCAGCTGCCGATTGAGGTGGCCATTCTCGAATTATGCACATCCGCTCCCGCTCCCGCGCCCGTATCCGTCCCGCCGGCCGCCAATACCGCTCCCGCGCCCGCTGCGTCCGCACCGCAGCCGTTCGTGGTCGCCTCCGGACAGTCGGCCAAGCTGACGAAAGAGCATATCGTCGCGAAATGGCACGAGGTTCTGGCCAAGGTAAAGAAATACAACCACTCCCTGTCTTTTATTCTGCGCGTCTGTCAGCCCCGCGATATTAACGGCAACCAGCTTTGTCTGGCGTTCAAATATAAGTTTCACAAGGATAGGATTAGCGATCTGACCATAAAACGGCTGGTGGAGAAGGTTTTGCATGAGGTTTACGGCACGCAGTTGACGATTGAGGCCGTGATTGACGAGAATCTGGCGGTAAACGGCTATGATACGCCTCCGTCCGAGGCACAACCGGATAAAGCGAAGACGGCTGGCGGAGCGGGGGAGAGCGCGGATAAATCCGCGGCCGCGGAGAACGGCGGCAAAGACGATGTGGTAAAAAACCTCCTCAAGACATTCGGGGGAAAAGTGATAAAATAAATATAATTTTATAAAAATTGTAGGGACAGAACATTGTTCTGTCCGTATTCAAATAAATTGGGAGATCGTCTAAAGGTAGGACGACAGGTTCTGGCCCTGTTAATCCAGGTTCGAGTCCTGGTCTCCCAGCAAAAGAAAAGCATCGCTATTTTCAGCGACGCTTTTTGTTGGTTGCCACCATGGGGCGGTTTTTTTATTGGACCTATTTGCGGCTCATGCTTTTGAGCGAGTGAGCGGAATCGAACCGCCATGTTAAGCTTGGGAAGCTTACATAATAACCATTATATGACACTCGCGAAACTATAAACAGTATAAACGTTATCCCTGCTTTTGACAAGTTGTAAAAATTTTCTGTAAAAATTTCCCCTGATTCTATTTTTGTGTTATAATTTACCCCGTATAAACAAATCCCTTGGCAAAGCCGGAAGCTAATATTAAATCCTAGCTGGTAATTTAACGCCAGCGGTATACGGCGCCTTATTTAACGGGGTTTAGCTTGTCCAATTTTTATGTTGATAACGAAAAAAACAAGACATTTTTTGTTTATTGTTGGCCTATTTTTCCTGGTTGTCCCTTCGTCCGCTTCGATCCGGGCGCAGGCGGAGGAAGCAATGCCGGAGAATCCTGTCTATCACATCCGGCTGGACGAACCGACTATCGCCCGCGGGTATACCGTCGCCGCTTTCGATGATGCCCTTAAATTGTCGCTTGTGCCCGGGATTTTAAGCAGTACCACGGAGGTCGAGGTTATGCGGCTTAACGAGCCCATGGATATGCCCTGGCAGCTCGAGGCGATAAGCGATATTTACCAGTTCGAATTCAAGAACAAGGCGGCTTATGATAACCATAAACCTTTTTATATCCAGTTCGCATATGACGGCGATGATAATAATTATAAACAGGTATATTTTTTCGATAAGAATTATAACGGCTGGCGTCCGCTTCCCACCAGGGATTTTCCCGCGGATAGCTTCGTCCGCTCCCTGATCCACCTGCCTTTTGCCCGTATCGCCGTTTTTTCCTATCCGGAAGTGCTGACCGTCGGCCAGGCGAGTTGGTACGCGTATAAGGGCGGCTTATTCGCGGCCTCTCCCGATTTTCCCAAAGGGTCACGTCTGCGGGTAACGAATCCGGAAAACGGCAAGTTCGTGGACGTGGAGATAAACGATTTCGGGCCGGACAGGGGCCTTTTTCCCGCGCGCGTAATCGATCTGGATAAACCCGCCTTCGCCCGCATCGCGCCTCTGGGAGCCGGTGTCGCCGATATCGAGGTCGAGCCGCTTTATATCCCGCCGGACGCCGACGGACGCGTCCTGGGCGTGGCGGCTGACGGCGTAAACAGCCGGGTTGAGGTCGGCCTCAAATCGGCTGTTATTTTCGAAGAAAAGGACGGCCGCGTCCTTTGGGAAAAGGACGCCACTTCTACCCGGCCTTTGGCCAGTTTAACGAAATTGGTCGCAGTTAAGGTTTTTTTGGATACGAAGCCGTCGCTCGATACCGTGGTCGCCTATAGTACGAGTGACGAGGAATACAACTACGAATATTGTAAACCCTGGGAATCGGCGAAGTTGTCGTTAAAGGATGGTGAAACCCTGACTGTGGAAAACTTACTCTATACCTCGCTGGTCGGTTCGACCAATAATACCATCGAAACCCTGGTACGGGCGAGCGGGTTACCCCGGGATGAGTTTATTAAGCGCATGAACGAGGCCGTTACCGCTTGGGGCGCGAGTTCGACGAAATTCGTCGAGCCTACCGGCCTTGCCCCGGAAAACGTGAGTTCCGCGCTGGATTATGCTATAATAACCAAAGAGGTATTATCGCACCCCATAATCCAGAAAGCCAGCACTATGCCGGAATACAGGTTCGCGACGATAAACACCGAGAGGTCTTTTCGTATAAAGAATACCGACCAGATAATAAAAATGGATAAGTACATAGTAACGGGTTCGAAAACAGGCTATCTGGACGAAGCCGGTTTCTGCCTGATGGTAAGAATAAAGGCGCCCGACGGCAATAACCTGACAGTCGTTACCATGGGCGCCGATACCCGGGACGACAGTTTCGCGGAAACGGAGGAGTTGATCCGTTACGGACTGAAAATTTATGAATAATAAACCCGTGATTTTTTTCATGCGGCAGTCAAATGTCAAAATATGATTCGTTTCATTAACGTTACAAAGAGATACCCCAAGAACGTAACCGCCTTAAGCAGGGTGAATTTATATATCAAACCGGGGGAATTCGTTTCTATCGTCGGGCAATCCGGTACCGGTAAAACGACATTGGTCAAAGCCCTGATCGGGGAAGAGAAAGTAAGCGAGGGCAGGATTGTGGTCGGGGGTTGGGATATCACGCATATCGGTCAGGGCGAGATTCCGGTCCTGCGGCGTCAGATTGGCGTGATTTTCCAGGACTTCAAGTTATTGCCGAAAAAAACGTTATTCGAGAATGTAGCTTTCGCCATGCAGGTATGCGGCGGCCAGCCGCAGAAGATCAGGAAGATCGTGCCGCACGTGATGAAGATCGTGGGGCTTGAGCCGAAAATGGGAAACTATCCGCTCGAGGTCTCCGGCGGAGAACAGCAGCGCGCCGCCATTGCCCGCGCCTTGGTGCATCGTCCGAAGATACTCCTGGCCGACGAACCGACCGGCAATCTCGATTCCATAAACGCGCATGAAATCGTCGAATTACTATTGCGCATCAACAGGTTCGGCACGACCGTCATTCTCGTAACCCATAACCGCGAAATAGTAAATCGTCTGCGCCGCAGAGTGATCACGATAGATAACGGCGCTATTATAGGCGACCAGGCGGTAGGAAAGTATATACTTTAGGCAACTTTATATGTTTCTATCTTTAGTCCGTATCATCAAATTCAGCATGCAGGATATCGGCAGGAATATCTGGTTGTCTTTGGTAACCATTATTATTTTAATATTAGCTCTTTTTTCCATTAACATGCTGCTTGTGGTGAAAGTAATCGGGCAAACGGCCGTGGATGCCATCAAGGAAAAGATAGATATCAGCTTGTTCCTGAAAAATACGGCGGAGGAAGACCGGATCCTGGCCTTAAAGGCGCAGATAAGCAATTTCAATGAAGTGAAAGACGTAATTTACGTTTCCCAGGATGAGGCATTGCAAAAATTCCAGGAAACCCATCAGGACAATCCTGAGATTATCGAAGCGCTGCGGGAGCTGGGTAAAAATCCGCTCACTCCGAGCTTGGTGATAAAACCGAAAAATCTGGATGACTTCGACGTTCTGACCAACCGCCTGAATGCCATCAACAGCGATATTATAGATTCGCGCGATTTTACCGATTATAAAACGATGCTCGGCAAGATCGATGAGATTACGGGCAAGGTCAGCGAGGCCGGGATCTTCTTGAGTTCTATTTTCGTTTTCATCACCCTGCTCGTGATTTATAATTCTGTCCGGGTGGCGATCTATACGCATCGCCTCGAGATTATGATTATGCGGCTGGTGGGGGCTTCCCACGGGTTTATCCAGGCGCCCTATCTTCTGTCCAGCGTGTTTTTTACGTTTATAGGCGTGGTGGCTATCATGTGTATTTTCTATCCTTTCCTGCGCCTTTTGCAGCCGTACCTGGAGGCCTTTTTCGTGGGTTATAACGTGAATTTACTGACTTATTTTTTCCGCGAAAATATCTGGCAGATTTTCGGCCTGCAGTTCCTGGGCGCCGCCTTCATCAACGTTTTGGCCAGTTTATTGGCGGTAAGGAAGTATTCGAAGGTGTAAGTGATAAGCCCTTGACTAATTTTTAAATATCAGTATAATGTAAATAATCATAAATATCTAAACTTATAAGCAATATGCCGGACAAAATCGCCGTAATCAAAACGGGAGGAAAACAATACAAGGTCAAAGAAGGCCGGATTTTAAAGGTGGAAAAACTTGATATTGAGGACGGAAAAACGGTTCAGTTCGATACCCTGATGACGGCCGGCACGGACGGCAAAGTCGCCTTGGGCAGGCCGTTTCTTGCCGGTAAAGTAAAAGCGAAAGTGGTCGAGCAGGGGAAAGGCAAAAAGATTACCGTGGTAAAATATAAGAATAAAACCCGCTATCTGCGCACTAAGGGCCATCGCCAGCTTTATACGCAGGTGGAAATCACGAATATCCCGGCGTAGCGCCCACAAATTAACGAATCAACACGGAAATAGATCGTTCGCTTTCGCTTAAATTTATTGATTGCAATAAGATAATTATCCATAAAATAAAAAACCCGCAATGCGAAGAATGCGGGTTTTGTTGTTTTGAAATCGTGTTTTTTAAATAACCGAGTTGGACGCAGTCCGGAATTTTTTAGAGGTATTTACCGCGAAGCCGCCAGTGACCCTCGATAATCGGGATCATTTGAACTGTGCCGTTTTCATAGAGAACCGCGTTAGCCGCGATCCAGGCGGAGCCGCCGCCCAGAGTATAAGGAAGATTCAGCTTGGTTGAAGTGCCGACCACATAAGTATCGCCGTAAATTTCCATGCAGTGGCTGTGAGCCGTGATGCTTTTGCCGCCGCCGGTAATCTCCCGCGCCTTGGCGCTGCCGCCCCTGGCGCCGTGGGGACCTTTATGGCCGTGGCTGGCCAGCTGATAGCCGTAACGGCGAAAATTATCTTTCAACCGCAGAAAACTGACATTAGCCGGGATCTGGCCGTGCCTTTTCAAACCCGTCTCGAAAAGATAAGAGGCGTCGTCGATACTCGATTCCTCTTTGTCGTTGAGAATACCTTCGCGAAAAAGGAAAGCTCCGACCTCCGCGTTCCAGAGGTTGTTTTTCCGCCAGGCATCGCTATTGATATAGGTCGGCAGGAATTGGGCATGGTTCGAAGAAACGATGAATATTTCGGTATTGCTGCCGGCAAATTTAGCCAGCCGGACCAATTCTTCGTAGCATGTTTTGAGTTCGTCGTCCAAAAAAAGACGGCCCCGCTTGAATTCCCTTATTTTTTCCAGGTAATTGTCTTTTTGGTGATGATTAACGCTCGCTCCGTTGAAAAAATCATGCAGAAAGATCCGTCGGGGCTGGAAATATTCGATCATTTCGTAATTAGCGGCAATCGTTTTGGGGTCATGGTCGCCCCAATGTATATCCCCAAGAACAAGCGAGTCAACGCCAATTTTTCGCGGAGTTTTATCCCGGTCGTATTCCCAGCCCAGATCGACGAATTTGCCGTTTTTAAGCGCTTTGAGATTTCTGACGTTATAACATGACTTGTCGACGATCTCGACGATTAGCGCGCCAATGACATGGTTTCTTTCGGCCGTATCACCGCGGTGGTTCGCGATATTATAGTTTGGCAAAGTAACGGCGCCGGTCGTGTAGATATAGCGTGGCAGATCGGCGTTAAAAACCGGTACAGGCAAAAAACGCTGTTTAGAATGCGCGAAAATGAGCGATGAACCATACTTGGAAACCAGGGTTTTTTTTCCGGTAGTGGGATCGACGTTTTGGGCCGGTACCACGATATTTCGCAGCTGGATATTACGGTTGAGTATTTTAAGATCCCCCCAAAAGATATCATCCCGTTCGTTCAATAATTCATGCAGGACGCTTTCCGTAACTCTTTTGCCGGCGATCGGCTGGATCAAAATTTCGGCGCCTCTTTCTTTGGCAATGGTCTCGAGGCCTTTCAAAAAATCCTTGTGCGGCAGGGCTTTGGCTTTGCCACCGCCGTAGGGTTCGAGATCGCCGTCCTTGTTGTATTGATAACACCCCTGGGCGGCCGTGATGATATATTTTTTCGTCGGTGACTCTTTCTTCCCTTCTTTCGTTTTACCCATTTTAAGAACCTCCGTTTTCGCTTTGCGGTTTATCGGTCTGGATGATGTTGAAAATATATTTATCGCCTTGGCGGATTATGTTGCCCAAGAGCATTTCTTTCAGGAAGCATTGGGTACAAATTCTCACTTCGCCCTCGAGGACGAATTTTTTTATTACGGCCGTATTTATTACCCTGACCGTTACCGGGTAACCATTGCTTCCGACCTCTCTGCCGCAATTTCTGAAGCAAATCATGACGCATTCCTCCTCGGTTGGATTTGTATTTATTTTTCAAAGATCATTTATGTAAACCGGTAGTCAGTAGAAATATTGGCAATTGAAACAAAAATATATTCACCACCAGCTACCCGCTAATATTATATCTATACTTTAAAGCGTTAGAAAGAGTGATCTCGTCGGCGTATTCCATTTCCGCGCCCGTAGAGAGCCCCTTGGCCAGGCGGGTGATCGACAGTCCTTTTTGCCGGTAAGGCGCGAGTATCTTTTCGAGATAAAGCGCCGTGGTTTCACCGTCCAGGGTGGGATTGAGCGCCAGGATTACTTCTTTCGGATTATCTTTTTTTATTCTGACTAGAAGTTCTTTGATATTGAGTTTTTCCGGGCCGATTTTTTCAAGCGTGCTTATAAGTCCGCCCAAAATGTGGTAGGTCCCGCGATACTCTCCTGTTACTTCTAATGATAGCATATGGCGGGTACTTGAGACAATACATATTGTGGTTCGATCCCGCTTGGTATCACTACATATTGTGCACGGGTTTTTTTCCGCCACCGCCAGGCAGTTGCGGCAAACGGTCGTTTTTTCCTTAAGTTCGGCAATGGCCTGGGCGAATTTCTGCATCATTTCATCAGGCTGTTTAAGCAAATAAAAAACATACCTTTCGGCGGTTTTAGGGCCGACCGTGGGCAGTTGGGAAAAATATTCGATCAGATTTTGGATGGCATGGGGATATTTCATGGGTTATATGAAAGAAAAAGGGGATTATGTCAAATTTTTTACGACATATTCAGTCCCGGAAATCCGCCCATACTCTTAACCTTTTCAGCCATGACGTATTGCGCCTTTTTCAGGGCCTCGTTAACACATTCCACAATCATGCCTTCTAAGCTGTCTTTGGCCAGATCTTCGTTAATGGTTAAGCTTACGAGCTTCATATTGCCGTTAACGACGGCGGTAATCCCGCCCTTGGAGACCGTAATGGCCTCGCTCGCGAGCACATTCTGCATGGTTTTGGCCTGGCTGCGCAGGTCTTTGAATTGTTTAAGCTTGTTAAACATGGTTTTAAATTACGAAATATAATAATAGACATTTATAATAAAATTCAGCGCGTTCATAGCCATTCAGTATTTTCAGCGATTAAAATTCTTCACTTCCCATATCTTCCCCCATCGGTTCGCTGTAATTATCTTCCATATTCTTGAAACTTACCGTATTTTCGTCGAAAAAAAGGTCGGCTCGGCCGGTGGGGCCGTTTCTGTGTTTGGCTATATGCAGTTCGGCGCGGTGTCTTTCTTCGGAGGACAGATCCTCGCGATTATAGCTGCGGTCGGCCGCTTTGCGGTAGATAAAGATCACGACATCGGCATCCTGTTCGATCGAACCCGAATCCCGGAGGTGCGCCAGTTTCGGTATAGCCGGCCGGCTTTGCTCGACGGCGCGGGAAAGCTGGGAAAGGGCCAGGACCGGGATATTGAGTTCGCGGGCGATACCCTTAAGGCCGCGGGTGATTTCCGCCACTTCCTGAACGCGGTTATCGCCGTACTTGCCCCGGCCTTCCATGAGCTGCAGGTAATCGACCACCAGGAGGCCCAGATTTTTTTCGATTTGCAGGCGGCGCGCCTTGGTTCTTATCTCCATCACGGAGGTATTGGGCGAGTCGTCGATAAAGATCGGCGCTTCGGAAAGTTCTCCCATGGCTTCGCCGATGCGCGAGAAATCGTTGTTCTCTTCGCGGTCGGATAATTTCCCCTGGCGCATGCGCCACAAGCTTACGTTGGCCTGGGCGCAGAGCATGCGGTCCACTAGCTGCTCCTTGCTCATTTCGAGGGAAAATATCCCCGCCGGGGTTTTTGTGGCCACCGCCGCCTGCCTGGCGATATCGAGCGCCAGCGAGGTTTTGCCCACGCTGGGGCGGGCAGCCAATACGATCAAATCTGATTTCTGCAGGCCGGCCAGGAGGTTGTCTAGATCGTGAAAACCGGTGGGCAGGCCGCGCAGTTTTCCGCTCTGCTTATGCAGTTCGTCAATCCGTTCGAAGGCGTCGGCCAGGAGCCGGTCAACCGGCACGAATACGTTTTTCAGGTATTTTTGCGAAACGCTAAAAAGCTTCTGTTCTGCCGTGTCGAGTATTTTTTCGACATCTTCCTCCTCCTTGAAGCTAAGCTCGGTAATTTCGCCGGCAGCCTTCTGGAGGCGGCGAAGGGTGGCTTTGCGCTGGATTATGTTGGCGTAATGAACGACATGCGACGAGGTGGCCACGACATTTGACAGGTGAGCGAGGTAAGTACGTCCGCCGACAGCCTGGAGACGTTTTGTTTCTTCGAGGCGGTTGGTTAAGCTCAGGATATCGATAGGTTCGTGCCGGGCGTACAGGTCTTTCATGGTTTCGAAGATGAGCCGGTGCGCGTCTTTGTAGAAATCGTTTTCATGGATAATATCCGCCACCTTGATGATGGCGTCTTTGTCCAAAAGCAGGCAGCCGAGGAACGATTCTTCGGCTTCGAGATTCTGCGGCGGCATTTTTTCTATTGAGGTATCCGGCATATGCCTATATTTTACCGTATTAAAAATAAGTTAGCAAACGGGTTTTGTCCACGTTTTGTCCACTCTTGCGGAATTATAGCGCAAACCAAGGTCTTAACTTTACATTTTCGCGGATTCATATTATCATATATTCATATTTACTGGGAGATCGTCTAATGGTAGGACAGCGGCCTTTGGAGCCGTTAATTCAGGTTCGAATCCTGGTCTCCCAGCATTTAAAGGTTCGCCCCGCATACGCGGGGCGCCCGGCGTATGCCGGGCGATTCCTCCCCCCCGAGCAGATAATCTCGACAAGCCAAATAAAAGACGGCATCCGCGTGAATGCCGTTTTTTTTGTTGTTTATTCTCATGTCGCTATTTTGCCGTCTGCTGACAGCATAATCGCGATATCCCTGGTTGATTCAAACTTCGCCAAGGTGATGTTGATAATGGAAGTAATGATGACGCAGAGAAACGCGCCGGTTACCCCCCAAATAGCTCCCCAAAGAACAAGGGAGAGCAGGATTACCAAAGGGCTCAAGTTCAGGGACTTTCCCATCAGTTTCGGGTCGATAAAGTTCCCTATCACCAAATGGATGGTGATCAGGGATAGGGTGATGACGAAAAAGTGCCAGTGCCACAGGCCGTCGAACTGGACCAAGGACAGGACAACGGGGAAAGTAACAGCCACGATGGAACCGACAGTGGGAACGAAGTTCAGGAGACAGGCCAATATCGCCCAAAGAAGCGCGAAATCCAGCCCGCAAATGAGCATAACCGTGAAACTGAGAATTCCGGTAAGCACGCTCACGGCGGTTTTGACTACGAAATACCGCTTCACGTCATGCTTTATTTCCGCGATAATACTTTTTACTTTTTCTTCTTTGCCCCGCTTTCGCAGAATATAATCGAGTTTTAACCCCAATCTCTTGCGATCCCAAAGAATAAAAGCCGTGAAAATCGATATTTTACCGAGATTTTCGGTAATACCGCGCAGGAAAGATGTTATGAGTGACAGCACCGCCGCCAAGTCGATTTTGGCGAGCATTTCATCAAAGCGGGGAAGCCGGCCGGCTAACGCGGGAGGAGCTTGCGCGACCAGCGCGTCGTAGAGTTTGATCAATTTTTGCTGGTAGCAGGGGACGGTCGCGATCACCTCCCTGATGTTGCTGTTCAGGACCATGCCGATAAGGTAGAAAACCGTACCAATAGTTGCCATTGCCAGCGTCATAGCCAGCCAGCCCGGCATACGATGCCCCCTGATGGCGATCGATCCGTATCCGTCAGCGATCATCACGATCAGGAAACTGAATACTACCGCCAGTACCAGAGGCACGATATACGGCCCCGTTATATACAGCATGTAGAAAACCAGACACAGCGCGACAATCGCGCTTGCCCATTTCAACATTTTCATGGTGGCCATACCCCCTTATTTTTTTATATTGTCAAAGATTTTTGATTATCAAATTTTAGCATATTTTATTACTCCTGTCAAATTCCGGCCGCGTGAGTTCCGGTCGTAGGTTAAAAGTTTTATAATATTATTTGCTTTATTTTTGTGCTATAATGAAAACAGATGAATATGAAAATAAAATTTTCTAAAATTTTGACGGTTGTTTCGGCGTTAATTATCCTGGCCGGATTCGCGCTTTGTGTCCGGATCTTTTTGGGCGGACCGGAAGACAGCTGGATTTGCTCGAACGGCGAGTGGGTAAAGCACGGAGCGCCGGATACCCCCAAACCAACAGAACCTTGCGGAGATAAGGCCGCTACCGCCATGACAGAGGTAAAGCTTTTTTATTATAATCCCGGCCTTGACGAAGACGCCTCCGGCAATATCCTTTGCAGCCGGCAGGGGATAGCGCCGGTTACCAGGGAAATACCGGCAACCGCCACGCCGATCAAAGATACCGTCAGCCTCCTCTTGAAGGGCGAATTGACCGACACGGAACGGGCGGACGGAATTGAGACGGAATTTCCCCTTGAGGGACTGGCGCTTAAAGACGCTTCCCTTGACGACGACGGCGTGTTAACGCTCACTTTCGA
>CAYVIA010000014.1:17828-21490 GCA_964451485.1 uncultured Gammaproteobacteria bacterium | reverse complement strand
AGTACTTCTCTTAATGCTTATAATTACGGCGGCGCTACTTCGACCGAAGTAACCGATCTCTCTCCCAACACCTGGTATACTTTCAATATCTGGGCTTATGACAAGTATGGTAATAAAGCCAGCTCGACCGAGGTTACCGTCAAAACCAATGCCCCGCCGGGCAATATCCTGGCCGTGGAGCAGTATAAAAGCGACGCTATTACCGCTATCGCCAATAACGACTGGACAGATGAAGCGAGCGTGATTTTTAAAGCCGGAGCGCACGATCAGGACCATGGCGATAATCTTACTTTCTATTACGATATTATTACCGCTACCGGCACTTTCCTGACAGCCACATCCGTACCCGGCAACACCTGCGCTTACGGCGCGGATTTTCTCACCTGTACCAGTTCGGTCTGGGCCGTAGCCACGACTACCTCCGATTTGCCGGCGGGCTGGTACAGCGGAGACTGGCTTTACCGCAAAGCTATCACGATCAACTCCGGCCAGGTAGCGACCACGGCCGCCGGCTTCGTTATCCTGGCCACGACCACGGATAGCGACCTGGCGGCGGATGCGCGCGATGACGGCTATGACATTTTCTTTACCGATTCCTCCGGTACGACCACCTTGCCTTTTGAACGGGAATATTTCGACGGCGCTACCGGCGAACTGGACGCCTGGATAAGAACGGATGTTTCGACGGCCGCCGATACGATTATCTATATGTATTACGGCAATTCGGCCTGGAATACGGATATGTCAACCTCGACCGGCGTTTGGGACGATAATTACGCCGGCGTCTGGCATCTGCCGGAAACGGTCGTGGACGAATCGAGCCAGGCGGGCGTTCATCTCGATTCTTCCGGTACCGGCAATAACGGCGGCCAGCACGGCAATAACGAAACGACCGGCTGGATATATCGCGGCCAGGAAATGGATGGCAACGACTATATCTCGGTCGGCGATAATGCCACTCTCGACATTACCGACGAGTTGACCTTAAGCGCCTGGTTCGATGTCAGTGACAGCGAGGGATGGAAATACAGGCGCGTTATCAATTTCGATTCACCCACTTCGGAAGACGATCTCCAGGTAATGGTCCAGCTTGACAGCGTCAGCTTCGATTATTCCAAGGTGCAGGCTAACGGCGAGGATTTGCGGTTTTACGATCCGTATAGTACCGTCTGCGATTATTGGATCGAGGAATGGGATACGGGCGGCGTTTCCACGATTTGGGTAAAAGTGCCCGAAACCGGGACCGACGAGCTTACTATGTATTACGGCAATTCCGAAGCCGAAGCGGCCAGTGACGGTTCCGCCGTTTTCGAATTTTTCGATGATTTCTCCGGTTCCTCGCTCGACTCTAAATGGCAGGCGGACGCCGATGATTACGCGGTCAGCGGCGGCGTCTTACGGATAAATGTCGGCGCTGTTACCGTGGCTAACCCTCTATCTTTCCACATGAACGACGATTATGTCCTGGAGAGCCGGGTGATGTACCATGATACCACCGGGGCTTTCAGCGGCACCTTGTCCGCCCAGTCGTCCCAGTATACGGCCAGTGGCAATGGCGGCGCGGATGCCACCAATCTTTACATGAGAAGCGGCGGCAGCACTGATTTGTGGCGCTGGACAGGTGATGGTTCAGCCGCCAGTTATAATTGCGGCAACAGCAACGCGTTTGCCAATACCAACAACGATATTTGGTACGTCTTAAGCGCGGATTACGATGCGACCGGCGTAACGTTGCAACGCGACCGCGGCGCGGGATCGAGCTACGGCTGCGGCTGGACAAAGAATATCGATTATATCTCCATCGGTTATTTTACCGGCGATCATACCGCCAATATTCATGATACCAGTTATGACTGGATATTGATCAGGAAATACGACGCCGGCGCGCCGTCCGCAACCGTCGGGGACGAAAATCTTGCCGGTATTTACAAGGCCGGAGCTTACTCCATCGCGATCGATTCTTCTACGGCTTACGGTACGATCAACCAGACGACCGCGACCGCCACCGTTTCTTCCGGCTGGAATTTCGTTACTCTGTCTTATGACCGGAATGCCGGCTCGAACCAGTTAAGATTATTCGTGAACGGCGCGCTCGCCTCAACAGCAGATTTGTCCGATCCGATCGATACCAACAGCAATGATCTGATCTTCGGCGATCTCCTGACCGGAGATATCGACGAAGTAACCCTGTCCGATACGGCCAGGAGCGACGGCTGGATCGAAACGATGCAGAATAACCAGATGAGTGTCAACCAGTTCCTGACCTTCGGCAGCGAGAGCAAGGCGGTATCGTATTATGAAACCGTGCTGGTCATCGATTTTCCCGACAATCCCGATTATTCCTCGGGCTATAAGTGGCAGGTGATGGCCTGTGATAGCGATAACGACTGCTCCGGATGGAATAAATTCAACCTGACCACGCCGAATTTTAAGGTGGATACGACCGCGCCGACCGCGCCGGGCCAGCTCTCTGAAAATTCGAAAAATTCCAACAGCATCACTCTCGATTACGGCGCGCAAACGAGCGAGGATAATTTTACGGAATACAGAGTTTTCTATTCGACATCTTCCCCGGTAACCGAAGCCGACATCGAACACGACAATGCCGATTTGGATCATATCGATTATAACGAAGAAACGGAAACCACGATTACGGGTCTGTCTCCGCTAACCACGTATTATTTCAACATCTGGGCTTACGATATTGTCGGCCATAAGGCCAGCTCGACCGAGACGGTGATAACCACCACGGCCGCGGTTTCCTCTCCCGGCGTAACTTTCTATACCAAAGGCAGCCGCACGCTTTATTACCGGGTTTGGGACGGCAATGACTGGGGAGCGGAGCAGTCCGGACCGACCTTAGGCAGCGGCGCCGGGGATAATATCCGGCATATCCGGGCCGTGCGTTCTGACGACGGCGGCAAGGTGGGTATTCTGGCCAAGACCGATGACGGCGCCAACCAGGAATGGTGGGGCACGGTTTTCCGCTTCGTGGCCGACGATTTCGCCACTTCTTCCCAGTTGGGCTATTCTTATCTTAGTGATGCCGCTGATTTAAATAATTCACAGCTGATTACCGGCTGTATCGGCGCTTTGTCGGGCGGTGAATTTTTCGTGGTTAAAAATAATATCGGGTCGGATCATGCTTCGACTACCGGCAGCCTGATTTTCTCATGGAACGCGGCCGACGGCTGGGTAAGCGAGGGCAACGGCCCGGACCCGGGCGAACGGCTTAACGGCTGTGAGCTGGTCAGGCGTCCGGGCACGGATAATTATCTGCTTCTGACTTACGACGATAGCAATAATGGTCGGGGAAACAGTCCGGACGTGGGCAGCGCTTATTATTACGGCGGCGCGGCTTACACTAATTCCTGGACGATCTGGACCGAACATTCAAGTGTGGAAGAAGACGCGGATAATTTCGCGGCCGACGCCTTTTTCGACCCCAATGACAATACCAAGGGCGCTATCAGTATTTCCCGCAGCGCCAGCAATCAGTATGCCGAGATCAGGTATTTCATCTGTGCCGATAGTTCGATCAATTACGGCGCTTATTACGCCGGCCCCTCCGTTTCGCCCGATGACTGGGCCAACGATTTCGTGGCGGGCGAATTCGCGGCCGATCCGGGCGGAGCCGGCACGGCCTATTTCGCGGGCAGCGA
>CAYVIA010000014.1:10621-17728 GCA_964451485.1 uncultured Gammaproteobacteria bacterium | reverse complement strand
CCCGGCTCTAATCAGGTCTGGACCGAGCTGGTCACGAATTCAGGAGCAGTGAACGCTAATGACGAAAATATCACTTTTGCTTTCACGTCCTATAATTCCCCCCCCAATACGCCGGCCGCCTTGGCGCAATATAAGACGGACGCTTCCACCACTATCGCCAATCAGGCCTGGACCAACGAGCAATCCGTACATTTTTCCGCGAGCGCGATCGATCCGGATACGGATGAGGTCGTGAAGATGTATTTAGAACTTTTGGCCAACGCCGATGATTTCGCCACCAGCACGGCCGAACCGTTCGGCGCCTGCGATTCCGCGGTGGATTTCGACAGTTGTACCAGCAAAACCTGGGTGATCGCCTCGAGTTCCGGTGATTTCAGTGTTACGCCCCTGACGGCGAGCGCCACTATTTCCGGTCTGCCCGAATCCAGTATCGGCTATAAATGGCAGGTTATCGCCTGCGACGATGAAATCGAGTGTTCGGCCTGGAAGATTTTTGATGTCACTGCGCCCAATTTTTATGTGGACATTACTCCGCCCGATATGAGCGGCTGCAATCTTACCATCACCGACGTTACCAGCCAGTCGGTCAAACTTGTTTTTGGGGCGGACGCGGACGAGGATAATTTCGATAAATACAGGATATTTTATTCTACCAGTTCGCCGGTAACCGAATCAGACACCGAACATGTCGATTCGGACCTGAATTACCAGGATTATCACAGTACCGCGGACACGCCGGTAACCGGACTGGCTTCGTCTACCGGCTATGTTTTCAATATCTGGGCTTATGATTTGGCCGGTAACAAGGCCTCTGCCGCGCCGGAAGCGGCTACCACTACCTTAGTCGGCCCGAATCTGGCACAAACGTCTTATCTGTTCGAGAATGACAGTGGCACTACGGTCAACAATAATTCGGCCGCCACCGGCACCGATTCGGCCCTGACGGATGTTTATGTCGGCGAGAGGATCAACGTCCGCATCCAGCTGGAAAATAATGGCGGAGACACTGCGGGCAACAAGGTTTACCGCCTGGAGTATGAAAACCAGACGGACGCTCCCGGTAGTTGGATACCGGTCGGGGCGGCCACGCAAATAAGCTACAGTGGCGGGCTTTCCGGCAACAACGGCGATCCCATTACTTCTTCCAAGTGCGCTTTTAACGCCAATACTCGCGTGGACGGCGAGTGGCATAAAAATACCGGACAGACCGGCTCTTTCGAGCTCGGCAGTAGCAAGTTTACTGAATTCGTCTTCGTCATCCAAACCGCCAATGCCGGTGCCGGCAAGACCTACCGCCTGCGGCTGTATGATGTTACCGGTTCTGCTGTATTGAACAGCTACAGCAGTTATCCGTCCATGACCATAATATCACCGGAAACGCTGAATTATTCGAAAGGGACTTACGCCAGCTTACCCTCGCTTAACGGTAGCTTGAGTTATTACCTTGATCCGAAAGGATATAACAACACATCCGTTTATGATGCCGCTTGGGATACTATAACCTCTTCTTCCCAGATTCCGATCACTATGTTCACCGTGAAGCATACGAATAATACCGACGCCTTGGATGTAACCTGGAATGGCCAATCTTCCACCTCTACGGCGTTAAAGAACGTGGTTCTGCAGGTGTATGAATTCGGATCGCCTAATCAGTGGGTAACTATGGACACGGAATCAGCCGCCGTAGCCGATACTGATTTTAACCTGACAGCCAGCCTGAATTCGACCTTGTCTTTGTACTATGATGGATCTTACCGGACCTACTGGCGGGTTTACCAGCAGTCGGGAAGCCAGGTTCTGCGCACCGATCGTTTTAATATCGATTTTTCCGTTCCCGTGCCCGGAGTGGGGCAGATTCATTATCGCTGGCGCAACGATAATGGCAATGAGTCCGCCGCCACCTGGCGGGAATCACAAGACGTGGGTGATCCCACTGATCCTACTACACCAATTGAAAAATTAGAGAATATAAGAATTAGGATAGAAACGGCCAACATCGGCGGAGGTGAGGCCACCGGCTATAAATACGGGTTGCAATATGCCACTTCCACCGGCAGTTGCACTTCCGGTATCGGTAATTGGACCGCCATACCTACGGATAATTCCCTCCATTGGCAGATGGCTTCATCCACCTATTTCATCGATGGCGCTTCCACGGCCGCGCGGTTCAGTAACAGCGAGGGCTATACTTTCGTGGCCGGCCGCATGACAGAAGACCCCTCTACCACCACTCAAGCCATTACTCTCGGTGAAAACCACTATACGGAAATCGAATACGTTATCCGAGCGACGAATCATGCCGCGGATGCCGGTACTTATTGTTTCCGGGTAACCAATAGCGGCGTTGCTCTGGATAATTATACGAAATACCCGATTTTGACTTTGGCCGGCAACGTCAATACCGCGCCGTATTTTACGGTTGATCCGGCCGACAGCGATTCGAGCGGCGCCTCCGCTTCCACTTCGCCGACCAACGAAGGCGAGGATGTTACTTTTAAGGCCACGGCGGATGATGACGACAGCCCGAATTATTATCTGGCGATTTGTAAAACGAACAGCATTACCGCGGGCAATGACGGACCACCCACCTGTACCGCCGGTAATTGGTGCATCTCAGATCTGACCGCCACTGCTACGGAAGCCAGTTGTTCCTATACCGCGGCGGCGGTTGCCGAATCGAATGTCTGGTACGCTTTCGTCTGCGATAAGCATTCCGGGTTTTCTATCGCCAAGTGTTCCGCCGCCTCCCAGGGAAGCGGCGACCCGGAATACGATTCGCCTTTCGTTATCAACCATCGTCCTGTTTTTACGAGCGTAACCACCTCAGTCAATAACCGGAATCCGGGCGGTACTTTTACCATTTCCTCAGTGTCTCACGATAATGATTCATCAGGAGGCGCGGATACTCTGTATCTCTATATCTGCCGCACTAATAGCGCCGCTTACGGCAGCGGCTGCGATTCGGCGGAGAATACGGTTTGTACGGCTCTGGCCACAAGTTCTCCCAATGCCAAGTGTTATTACCGGGATACGGCTCCGACTCCGGCCGGCGCCAATACCTATTATGCCTTCCTGTATGACAGTCACGGTCTGGCCGCGGCCGCTAACTCGCGCTCGAATACCTATACGGTCAATAACGTGGTGCCTACCATGGGTACTTTAACTTTGCATGGCGGCGCTGACATCACTTTGAATATCCGGGGCGCGGGAGATACGGCCGTTTCGACGGTTAATACCAATATTCAGGATATGAACGGTTGTGATGACCTGGACAGCGCCGTCGGTACTGTTTATATGTCGAATGCCACCGGAGGATATAATTGCACCGCTAATAATAATGATTGCTATAAAGCCGCTACCGCCAATTGCGTCAAGAGTGATTGCGCCAGTAGCACAGATACGATCGCCACTTTTACCTGTACCGTCGGCATGAAATATTATGCCGACCCTACCGATGATTTTTCCGCCAATAATCCGTGGAAAAACTACAACTGGATGTCGTATTTGCAGGTTTATGACGGCGTCAATTACGCCCTTGCCACTTCCACGGGCGTCGAACTTATTACCAGTGCCGCGCTTGAGGTGGTGGAGAATGAGATAGATTTCGGTTCCGGTTTTTCGGTCGGAGATGATACGGGCAATAATGACGCTACGACCACCATTTTGAATGGCGGCAACTCTCCCATCGATACGAATCTTTCCGGCACGGACATGAACGGTAATCCGAGCGGCATGATCGATTCCACCTATATTCAGTATAGTTTGAATAATTTTACCTATCCGGCAGGCGTGCAATTATTGAATACCGGGGTGGATGTCGATATTGACGCGCCCAAAGCGACCGGTGCCGATGTTGAAGATAAGATATATTGGGGTATAGGTATTCCCTGGGATGCCGACGCCAGTTTATATACGGGACTGAACACTTTCCAGGTGATTATCGATGAAGACAGCTGGTAACCGCGAGTGATTTTCAGTAAAATTGATTTTATGGTATAATATAGTTGCGAACCCACAAATCAACGAATTAACAAATCATAAAAAATGCGTTTTAATTTAGAATTCGTAGATTCGTTGAAGATTCGTAGATTTGTGGGTTGACAGAAAAAATATAATAAATTTTGTGGCAAGATTAAAGAAATATTTTTTTATCAATATAATAATTTTTCTCTTCATCCTGACGACGGTTTTCGGCGTGGGTTTTTTTATGATAGATAAAGCCGGAGAAACGCTGGCGGCGGAAGACAGTAGCGATGAAGACGCCACGCCGCCGGTTATTTCCAATATCGAGATTTCGAGCATCACCGCCACTTCATCAATCATTACCTGGCAGACGGATGAACAGTCCGATTCGTTGGTCAATTACGGGCTTGATCGGCGCTATGGCGTGGTGCGCGATCCCCGGCCGGATAAGATTGCGCATACGATCGTGCTCGACGATCTCGCGCCCGATACTCTTTATTATTATCGTATCACTTCCACGGACGCGTCCGGCAACCAGGGTATTTCGAGCGATTTTAGTTTTACCACCAAAACGCCGGTAGAACAGCCGCACGAGGGCTGGTCCGTAGAGGTGCCGGTGCAGGGACAGGGAGGAGTGAGCCAGGAGGGCGTGGATCAGATACTGCAAACCATCCAGAACGTCTCAAGTGAGCAAACGCTGCAAAAGATAGAGCAAGCGGTGCAACAACAGGCGCAGGAGGTAGTGAAGCCGCCGACCATCATTCTCGATCTGGCTAACGTGGAGGTAGGAGTGGATTACGCCGTTATTCCCTGGAAAACGGATAAATTATCGAATTCCATCGTGGCCTTAGCCAAGGAATCCGATTATAACGAGGGCGCCGACGACCCTTATGTCTGGAAAGAGGGAGAGCCGGACGAACTGGTGGAAGATCATGTAGTCAGGGTTAACGGCCTGGCTCCGGCCACGGTTTACCATTTTCAGGTGTCATCCCAGTCAGAAATCGGTCTGACCGGCAAAAGCGACGACCGCACGTTCAAGACCAAGTCGATCCTGCCGGAAATCGCCAATATCCAGATCGTCAAGATCCAGGAGGATTCCGCCACGATTGACTGGACTACCAATGTTCCCTGTACCTCCATCGTTAACTATACGAACCTCAATACCAATGACACGAAGTTGGAGGGCAATGCCTCGAATTATCTGACCATCCATTCGGTGAAATTGACGAATCTGATCTTCGATACGTATTATTCGGTGATTATCACGGTCGAGAGCGAGGCCGGAGAAAAAGCGGAAAGCGACGCCCTGACTTTTATCACTACCAAGGATGAATACCCGCCGGCGATCGCCAAGGTCAATACCGAATCTACGCTTTATCCCGGAGCCGACAACAAGATCCAGACCATCGTCAGCTGGGAGACGGATGAGCCCGGCAAGTGCCAGTTATTTTATCATCAGGGCCTGGTAGTGGTGGACGAGCCGGACACCCTGCCCGCGGAGGAGGATTATGGAGTAAAGCACGTCCACGTGGTTACCAATTTCCTGCCCTCGACCGTTTATAAATTTTGGATCGTGTGCGCGGATGAGGCCGACAACGAAGGAAAATCCGCCGATTATACTATGTTAACGCCCACCAAGGAAATGAGCATTATCGACATCATCCTCAAGAATTTCGAATCCACCTTCGGCTGGGTAAAGAATATCGGCGGCGGAGGCGGATAAAGCACGAAGCACGAAACACGTAGCATGTAACACGTAACAGATTATTTTTGTTTCATGCTTCATGTTCGATGTTCCATGTTTCATGATATGTGAATTATGCCTGAGCCAATCATAAAATTAAAAGACCTCGAGATTACTTACAATCTCGGCAAGGTCAACGAATTCAAAGCGACACGCGGGGTCAGTATGGAAATTTACCCCGGCGAATTCGTGGCTTTTTTCGGGCCGTCCGGCTGCGGTAAATCCACTATTTTTTACAGTATCCTGGGAATACTCGAACCCTCCGGCGGACAGCTCCTGGTCAAGGGAGAGAATCCGTATTCGTTCTCGCCCGAAGAAATGGTCAGGTTTCAGACCAGGATCATCGGCATTATCTATCAGGCATTTTATCTGATCAATTCCATTTCCGTCATCGATAACGTGGTGTTGCCGCTGATTTTCCATGGCACCAGTCCTGATAAGCGGCGCCGAAGGGCGGAGCAGTTACTTAAAAGATTCGGCATGGAGGGCCAAGGAGACAAATATCCCGATAATTTGTCGGGCGGCCAGTCGCAAAGGGTCTCGGTGGCGCGTTCGATGGTGAATAATCCGAATATTCTTTTGGCCGATGAACCGACTGGCAACCTCGACTCGATTTCCACCAAGCAGGTGATGGACGCTTTGCAGGAAATCAATGAGGCGGACAAGAAGACAGTAGTGATGATTACCCACAACGCGGCGCAACTTTCTTATTGCCACCGCGTGTTTTATCTTAAAGACGGCAAACTGGAGAGAGTGGTGCCTAATCCGGAAAAGAAGCAGCTTGTCAAAGTGGACAAGCAGAAAATACTGGTAACGGAGATGGATCAGTTATCCAAGCTCTTCCCCTACGCCTCTCCGGTCGAGCTTAAGGTTAAGAGTTTAGTCAATTACCTTACCCAGAATCTTAATTTTTATCAGTTGCAACGTCTGGAGTCGCTGGTACAGCTGGTGGTGGAAAGAAAGATCAGCAAAGACGAATTCCGCCGGGTGCTGCGTAAAGATTTTAAACACGGGGGCATCGATCTTGAACCTTCTCTGGCCGCGTTGATGGCGGAAAAGGTGGATAAGATTTTGGAAGAGTCGGAAGACGCTTTGCGGTTCAGGCGGCGGTTTCTGGCCAATAATTTTTATTCCCAGGAGCATGCCTTGGTAGAACGGCTGGCCGATTATGTGATAGCGGAATACGACGGCGAATTATCCCTGATACAGAAGACCAGGATCAAAGATTTGGTCTATAAGCGGATATCCGGTCTCGTTTCCCGCCGCGAATTCAAGGATGCTTTGCGCAGATCCCAGGAAAAAGGAGGAGTTGGCGTGAGTATCGCGGCTTCCCGGCGTTTAACGCGCTACTTCGAGAAAATACTGATCCAGGGCACGGAAACGAAAGGACATGGCCACTA
>CAYVIA010000014.1:0-10521 GCA_964451485.1 uncultured Gammaproteobacteria bacterium | reverse complement strand
GCTACTTCGAGAAAATACTGATCCAGGGCACGGAAACGAAAGGACATGGCCACTAATTTGGGATTTTTGAGATTGTTGGGATTTTTAGGATTATTAGGATATGAGGGGTATTTGCGATAAGGCGGTATTGTTATCCCACTAATCTTACACACCATAAATATCCCAAAAATCCCATACATCCCAAAAATCTTAATAATCCCAATAACAAATTATCCCAATAATCTTATATCATTTATGATGAGAGTCGGGGACTTGGTAAAATTGGCTACCAGAATGTTTAGGACCAGGCCGGCCAGGACTTGGCTGACGATTGCCGGCATCGGTGTCGGTATCGCCGCCGTGGTGGTTTTGGTGGGCCTTGGTTATGGGCTCCAGGGAATTTTGCTCGAAAAAATCGTTTTCGGCGATGCTTTGTTGAGCTTGGAAGTCATGACCCCTCCCTCGAGGGTGGTTGTGATCGACAAGAATGAGATTGAGATGATGTCGAAGATGGATAACGTCCAGGACGTGGCGCCGCTGGCAAGTTTCACTTCTTTGGTTACTTTTAACGGCTTGACCAGCAGCATAGTATTGAACGGCGTCGAGCCGAAATATTTCCGCTATGCCGGTATTATTGCCAGGGACGGCAAGTTATTCGCCGATGGAGAGCCGGACGGTATCGTACTTTCATCGGCAGCGCTGAAACTCTTCAATGTGGAGGTGGCGGATATCATAGGCAAATCCGTTAATTTTAAGGTTTTCGTGCCCAATACGGATAATAACGAAGTGCAGGAAGTGCCCTTAAACAAGGACTATAAAGTCGTGGGCATTATCGATGACGAGACGTCTATTTTCGCTTATATTCCCCTGGAACAGCTGTCATCGCAGTTCGTTGTTCCTTATTACGATAAGGCCAGGGTTAAAGTTACGGACAGGGCGTTTTTGGATGGCGCCGAACAGGAGATTTTGGGCATTGGCTTTGTCGTTAATTCGCTTTCCAAAACCGTGGACCAGGCCAATAAAATTTTTCAGGGCGTCCAGGTAACACTGGCGCTTTTCGGCGGCATCGCCCTGATCGTATCGGCCATCGGCATGTTCAATACCATGACCGTTACCCTGCTCGAGCGCACCAAAGAGATCGGTATTATGCGCACCATCGGCGGCTCGCCTTTCAACATCAAGGTGATGTTTTTGACCGAATCTGTTCTAATGGGTTTTTTGGGAGGATTCACCGGCATTGCCATGGGGGTCGGCGGGGGATTGTCGATAAATTTTCTTTTGAACCTATTGGCAAGATCCATGGGCGGCATGGCCATCGGTCTTTTCCGTTTTCCTATCCCGTTTCTCGCCTTTATCGCGGTTTTTTCCGGTATCATGGGCTACGTTACCGGTCTCTTTCCGTCCAGAAGAGCGGGTAAACTTAATCCTCTGGATGCTATACGGTATAGCTAGAATAGAAGATTTTTATTTAATATTAGTAAAAATTGTTTAAATATAAAATAATTTAATCATTGTTGAAAAAGTGCTTGTAATTGGTGGATAAGATATGTTATAATAGAGATATAATTGTGGATAACTATTATCCACCAATTTTAAAAAATCCCCATGAGTAAAAAGATAAAAAAGCATCTCAAGAGATCAATGCCGTGGCTTTTGATAACGAGTTTAATCATAAGCAGTATAGCCGTTGGTCTTGTTTTTAATTTGAATGTAAAGATTTATAAATTGGCGCAGGATAAAAACGTTAATTTGGGGTTATCCTTGTTTCGGGCGCAGGCGCAGACGAATGATTGGGCATCCACCACCGTAGAGGTGCGTAATGCCCCTCCCCAGTTCGAAGCGGGAGGCGAACCCGAGGAAAGCCCCACCACTTCTACGTCCACTACTCCTGTCAATATCGGCGGATCGATTTCATTCGCGGCCACAGGCGATGATCCGGAAGACAATGATTATTTTTTGCTGGTTTGCGGCGATGCCGTTGGCGCTACGGCCAATAGCCATGACGCCCCGACCTGTGACGGCGTAAGCTTATGCGTTTCCGCCAGCACTACCGATGAAACCCCATCTACCTGTACTTATAGTCCGGTTACCGATCCGCCCGGAGAAATCCAGGAATGGTATGCTTACGTTTGCGACGCTCATGATACCGATCCTTTTTGCGGTATTGTCAGCCAGGGATCCGGTTACGCCGCGGGCGCGGATGAGGCCAGTCCATTTTACGTCAATCATGCTCCGGCTATAGATCTGACCTTGGCCACGATAGATAATCTGGAAGCGGGCGGCGCTTTCGAATTTACCGCCACCTCCACCGATCAGGATACGATACGCGGGGGGGATATTCTGACTACATATTTTTGCGACAATGCCGGCTGGGCTAGCGGCGGATGTTTGGGCAGCACTTTTTGCGTGGCCACTTCCACCTCCGGCGGTACGGCCGTGGCTACTTCCTGCCCCTGGACGAGTTCGATTCCTACGCAGGATAATACTTATGATTTCTATGTCTATATCGAAGATCAGTTCGGCCTGCCCGCCGCCAATAACGGCACTTCGAGCACCTATACTATCATTAATTCCCGTCCGACTGTCTCAGGCAGCTTCATATTTCTTCAGCCGACCAGCGGCAACCATATCGTTTTGAACCTTAAAGGCAATACGACCGCGGTTACCGCCTCTACTACGAAAAATGAGGTTTACGACAAGAACGGCTGTACCGATATCGTGGGCGCCACCAGCACGATCTATTGGCAAAACGCCGCTGGCGGTTATGGCTGTGCGGCCAATGACGATGATTGTTACCAGATAGCGAATACGAGTTGTATCGTAGAGGACTGCGCGGGCGCAAGCGATTCGCTGGCTTCCGTTACCTGTACGACCACTATGGCCTTCCACGCCATTCCCACGGATGATTCGGCTAACGCTTCCACCACCACTTGGCTGGCCGCTATCTTCGCTTATGATGAAGAAGGCGCCGTCGCTACCTCTTCCTGGACAGGAACAGATGTGCAAACCAATCCGGCCATCGGAGTTACGGAGCCGTTAATCGATTATAATGTTCTTACTCCCGGAACCAACACCGGTACCAGTACCGCCACCACCACCATTACTGTTTTAGGAAACTGCCCGGTTGATACCTACCTTTACGGTACTGATATGCTACAAACGCCATATTCGATGGATATTTCGCAGCAGAAGCACGATTTATTATATAATTTCGATTATAGCACCCAAGGCACCAACGCCACCGACACCCCCAGCACTAACCTTGAGGATTTAACAGTGATTAAACCTACTACGGCAGCGCCGGACCAGATCGATTATGTTTATTGGGGTATCGGTATCCCGCTATCCCAGCATTCGGGTGTGTATGACGGCGCAAATACTTTCCAGGTGTGGATTGATGATGACGGAGCATGGTAAGTAATAACGAAGCGATAAATATATAATTTTATATTACGCGGGGACAGAATGATCTGCCCCTGTTTTTTATCCACAAATCAGGATTTTATTTTACACGCATAAAGCCACGGGGACTGGGGACAAATTGCGTACATATAGGTTTCGTAAACAATTTTCTCTGGAGCGGAAATTCAAAAAAGATGACAATAGATACATATTTTGCTTATATTAAATAATGTATTTGTTCAATAAAAAACCGGGTAATCTATTTTGAGTAAGGCAGTATCCACAGTTTTATGAGTGTATCTGCTTGAAATTTATTCCATAATATTGTATATTATAATAAGATAATGTAGAAACATTATCTTAAGGTTTCGGGGGCGATATTCCCCACTTTTTATATAAGAAAAATAAAAACAGAAATAAAAATTATCGTTTATCCAGCTTATACCCATAGCTATTTTTATTTAAAATAGTTATTATTGCTATTTTATCGAAAAATTCTGTTTTAAATAGCAAAAATTTTAATGCAACTGAATACGAAAAAGTTATTACTTACAACCCTAATGCTCTCCGGGGGAATTTTTGTGTGGCAAAACAGCGCCAGCGCCGGTTTCGGTATTTCCCCTCCTTATGTCAGAACTAATAAAATTATCCCCGGCTCGCACTACGAACAAGTTGTTACTTTACTGCGGTCCTCGGCCGAAGACGATCTTCAGGCCGATGTCCAGGTCGTGGCGCCGGATATCGCTTCCTGGATATCTATCGACAAGGGCGAAACGTTCGATTTGCCGAAAGGTAAACTACAGGTGCCAATGATTGTCAAGGTCGACGTGCCGCCCGATACGGAAATAGGCAATTACAAGGGTTACTTGAATATCAGAGTCGCACCTAAGGGCGCGCAGGCGCAGGGAGGCGTGGCTATCGCTCTCGGCGCCAGGGTCGATATCGATTTGACCGTGACTAATGAAGCCTTTTACGACTTTTTGGTGCGCGCCGTTTCTATTCCCGACCTTGAGGAGCCGGGCTGGCCCTGGAACTGGCCGATCTTTTCCAGATTTTTTTATCGTGTCAATATGGTCATGAAAGTGGAGAATACCGGTAACGCCAAGGTGGCGCCCACGAAAGTTCATATCGACATTTACGATATCGGGGAGAAAAAGCTGCTCGAGTCGCATGACGATAAATCGGTGAAAAAGATCGAGCCGTACCAGACAACCGATATTACCGCTTCATTTCCGACTGAATTGACCCCCGGAGAATATTGGGGGAAAATAAAGATTTATAAGGATACCGAAGTGGTGAGAACCGACCAGGTGGCTTTTACCATCTATAAACCGGGCGCAGGCCCCGCCGGTATCGTGAAGATCGGCAAATGGCAATGGATTTTACTTTTCGGCTATATTTTCATAATTTTGGCCTTTATTTTCACCTTGATAAAGATAAAGATTTGGCGTTATATTTTCAAACTTCTCTATCTTTTAAGCTGGCCCATAAGATTTTTGGCGAAAAAATCGATTGAGTTGTGGCAGAAGACAAAACTGAAATTCTGGCGCTGGCTTCATAAAAAATCCGCCAAATATCAGGATTTAGGGTTTTTTGAAAATACTAACATCGATTCCCGGCGAAACGACCGGGCAGACGCGCCGGGAACCGGTTCAAATAGAAATCAGACAGATAGTGGCGGTAAAGACGACGATAATCAAACGTAACACGAGAAGATAATATGCCCCCATGCTTAAGCAAACGCATTTTTGCCGTATTTTTCGTTATTGCCGGAATTTTTTCGTTTTATTTTTGCCCGGAAGGAATAGCGGCCGATCCATTCGTGCCCACTACCGTGGAGATCAAGCTGATGTGCGGCGACGGATATGCCGAACATTCGAGCGGCGAGGTCTGCGATCCGGGCAGTCCGCCGAAAATTATGCCCGATGTCGGTACTTCCACCTGTCAGGATTTCAACGATATTTTCGGGAATCCGTTCGCGAGCGGCGACCTGACCTGCCGCAGTGATTGCGCTTATTACGCTACCTCTACCTGCTACACTTGCGGCAATACCTATAAGGAGGAGCCGGAAGAATGCGACCATAATGATTTCGGCAACTTTACTTGCATTACTTTAGGTTTCGTCAGCGGGTCCTTGCTTTGTACGCCTGACTGCCGGATTAATTCCGTTAATTGCGTGCCCATGGAAAATCCGGCGGGAACACCGGGGCATGGCTCGGGCGGCGGGTCTGCCGGCGGACCCACGGGGTTTTCTCCCGGGGCCGAAACGGAGCAGGAGACGAAAGTGATCATTCAGGGAAAATCATATCCCCATGCCGACGTGCACGTGCTGGTTGATGGTAAGGTTATCGGCATTGTCGAAACCGACGCCAAAGCGGATTTTTATTTCGAAACGAACGATATCGCGCCGGGCGTAGCCAGCTTCGGTTTTTGGTCGGAAGATAAGGACGGACTGAAGTCGACCCTTCTGACCCTTACTTTCCGGGTAATTTCCCGCGCCGTAACGACTATCACCGGCGTTTATATCTCTCCGACGATAGAGGTCGACAAGCAATCGGTTACCCAGGGAGATGATATTACCATTTACGGCCAGACCGTACCGCAAACGGAAGTGCACATTCATATCAATTCGGACGCGGAGATCGTGGAAAAAACCGACAGCAAGGATAGCGGCGATTGGCGGCTGACCTTTAATACTTCCCCTCTGGAGAATGATTTTCATACCGCCAAGGCCATGTTCCAGGTGGCGGCCGGGGATAATATCATCCAGAGCGGCTTTTCCCGGTCAGTAAGTTTTTATGTCGGTAAGATCGGCGGAGAGGCGGCTTGTCCGAATGCCGATCTTAATCATGACGGTCGTGTCAATATAACTGATTTTTCTATCCTGCTTTATTATTGGGGTACGGATAACGCCTGTGCCGACCAGAACCAGAACGGCGTCGTCGACCTCATCGATTTTTCGATTATGATGTTTTATTGGACCGGATAGGGAATTTAAGATTTAAGAATGAAGATTTAAGATTTAAGAATAAATATGGCCAGATTTATCAAGAGAATTATCTTAATGTGCGGGTTGTTTGTTTTGTGCTGGCCATCCGTTAGCAAGGCGGCGACGATTTATTTCGATCCGGCGGAGGGGAACTTCGGGCCGGGTGACAGTTTTTTCGCGGACGTGAAGATCGACCCGGATGAGTATTGCGTCAATACCGTGGATATCAGCGTCAATTTTCCCAAGGACTATCTCTCCGTGGTTAATTTTCTTACCGGGGATTCGATTATTAATGTCTGGCTGGACAAACCGGATTCGTCCAATATAGGCGGCGCGAACGATAAGGGGGTATTGCATTTTTCCGGAGGCATTCCCGGCGGTTATTGCGGGCGTATTCCCGGCGATCCCGGAGTGAGCAATATCCTGGGCCGGATTATTTTTCAGGTACCGAGTTTCATAATAAGCGATACCATACCGGATAATCTGGAAGTCAGTTTTTCCGGCGACAGCCAGGCGCTGATTAATGACGGTTTCGGCACCAAGGATAGTTTAGTGACGAAAAAAGCGGTCTTTAATTTTTCCCGAAAAGGCACCGGCGCGAGCGGGGAGGAATGGAAACAGCAGATTGCCGATGATACCACTCCGCCGGAGCCGTTCGTGGTCGAACTGTATTCCAACCCGGGGATGTTTAACGGTAAGTATTATATTATTTTCAATACTACCGATAAACAGACGGGAGTCGACCATTACGAAGTTTTGGAATTACGGCCCGGCGAAGAGATCGGCGTTACGCCGGAAAGCGGGCTCATCGATTCCTTGCTGGGCAAAGCGAGGCAAGCTCCCGCCTGGAAGAGGGCGGCTATGCCGTATTTGCTTGAAGACCAGGCCCTGCTTTCGACTATCAAAGTAAGGGCCATAGATAGGGCCGGCAACGAAATGGTCGTGGAGTTCACTCCGACGGCCGCGAATGTTCCCGCTCCCAAACCGGCCGTTACCCACGGCAATATTTTATTGATTTCGCTGGCGGCGGTGATGCTGCTCGTAATCTTGTCGATGATTTGGCTATTTGTGCGGTTGTTTAGAAGGATTAGACACAAAAATTAATTTGCGATTTTTAAATAATTAATAGCATGTTTACATTGTTAAGTTGCTGCATTGTTTCATTGTTATTCTTTAATCATTGGGTTGTTTAACAATTTAACAGTTTGGCAATGTAACAATTTTAAATTCAATCCTCATGCGTATTTCAAAATGTAAATTATTATTGGTTTTTTTGCTGGCGGTTTCAAGCCTGTGTTTTTACATTCCCGTCAATGCTGCCGGAGCATCACTATATTTGGCCCCTACCGCCGGTACTTACGTTATTGGCGGTAGATTCACCGTATCCGTTAAGGTTAACAGCGGCGGCCAGGTGATAAACGCCGCGGAAGGGACTATCAGTTTCGACAATGACCTGCTGGAAGTAACGGGAATATCCAAAAGCGGATCTATCTTTTCGCTTTGGACGACCGAGCCGACATACTCCAACGGCGGCGGCACGATAAGTTTCGGCGGCGGTATTCCGCGGCCTGGATATTCGGGCACGGCCGGGCAAATTTGTAACATTACTTTTCACGCCAAGAAGTCCGGTACGGCCCAGATTCGCTTCACTTCCGGCGCGGTCCTGGCTAACGACGGCAAGGGCACGAATATTTTAGCCAGTATGGGCAGCGGCAGTTATACTATTTCTCCCCGGGTGGCGCCGCCGCAAGAGACGGGCGGAGAGAAGCCGGCAGCGGCGCCGGAAAAGCCGGCTGAACCGGCATATAACACCCCGACTATCACTTCGCCGACCCATCCCGACCAGAACGCCTGGTATCGGGAAACGACCGCTAAATTCGAGTGGACTTTGCCGGAAGGCGTAACCGATGTCAGTTTCGGCTTGGATCAGGAGCCGTCGTCTGACCCGGGTTCGGTTTCGGACGGACTCGCGTCGGAAAAAGAATACAGCGATATTAAAGACGGCGTTTGGTATTTTCATTTGAAATACAAGGACAGCAAAAGATGGGGCACGGCCGGCCATTACCGCGTGATGATCGACACGGTCGCGCCGCATCCGTTTACGGTCGGCGTGGAAAAGGCGGAACCGGGCAACTGGCCGACGCTCGATTTCAAGACCACGGATGACGGTTCGGGTATGGCCAGATACGACGTTTTTATCGGTAGTCTGGAAACCCAGGCCCATGAGTTGGCGCCGGATAAGGAAATGTTTACGGTCAGCGATCTCGAGGCAGGCAAGCATACCGCTTTGGTAAAAGCGGTCGATAAGGCCGGAAACGAAACTACGGCCATGGTCGATTTCGAAGTGGAGCCGATCGAGGCGCCGGTGATTACCGATTATGCCGATAATATAAAATCCGATAATAAATTTTTCATGAAAGGTACGTCCCTGCCGGACGTTAACATCATCGTTTTCATCCAAAAAGACAGTGAACAGGTTACAGAGGATATAGTGCGCAGTGACGGCAACGGTAATTGGTTTTATCTCGACAAAGACGGGTTGCCGAACGCCCGGTACGTGGCCTGGGCCGAGGCCAGGAACGATAAGGGCATCAAAAGCGGACCGAGCGCGAAAATAACTTTCCTCGTGTCCCCGCCGATTTTTACCCGCTTCGGTAATTTCGTGGTGAATTATTTTACGGTCTTTGCGAGTTTGCTGTTTATCATTCTTCTCATTATCCTGCTGGTATTGTATTTGGCCCGTTGGCTCAGAAAAAAGCTTAAAAAAGAAACTTTTGAAGTGGAAGATGTTTTACATAAGAATCTGACCGAGTTGAAAAAGGTGGTTGACGACGAATTTAAAGCGATTGACAGGGGGGCGGGCGGTCCGAATTATAAGGAGGAAAAAGAAAAAGCGGAAGCACGTTTGCAGAAAAATATCAGTGAAATAGAAAAAAGGATTTATAAAGAGATAAAAGACGTAGAAGATATATTGAAGTAACCCGCAAATCTACAAATTAGCCACGAATCAACAAATACTATTTAAAACGTGTTATTTATAATTCGTAGACCCGCCCCGTTAAATGACTTGTTTGAAGAATATTTATGAATGATACTTGCGGTATTATTAACCTCACGAGATTATTTAACGGTATAATTTAACGGGGTGAATTGTTGATTCGTTGATTTGTGGGTAAATCAATGTGTTTAACGAAATAAATTCCAATATTTAAGTAAATGACGTAAATTCGTATGCAGTTCTCAAATTTATTCAAGATCAGCCAGGCGGAGCGCAATAAATTTTGTAAGAATATTATAGATTCGAGCGCTCCGACCGCGGATTTTTACTTCCTGGTCATTCTTTCGACCCTAATCGTGGCTATGGGGCTCTTGGCCGACAGCGTGGTGCTCGTTATCGGCGGCATGCTGGTAACGCCGCTCCTGTCGCCGATTCTGGCCATCGCCCTGGGTCTCCTGATCAACGAGCCGAAAGTAATCCTGCGTTCGATGCGCGTGTTCGGCATGTCTTTCGTCTTCGCCTTTATAGTCGCTTTTATGGTCGGACTGATAAGCGCCACGCCGATAGAGGGAAATACGCTCCTTGCCGTCATGCGCCCTTCGCTTTTCATCTTCCTGACGGCGGTCGTGGCCGGGGTAGCGGCGAGCTATACCTGGACCAAGCCGGAGCTGAATGACCGCCTGACCGGCATTGCCGTTACGGTTACGCTGATCCCGCCCCTGACAGCCACTGGCCTGGCTCTGTCGGAGGGTCAGTGGCTGATATTCCGCAATGCCTTAGATGTCCTGTTTTTGAATATTTTCGGCATTATCGTCGCCAGTTTGGTCGTCTTCGCTCTGCTCGATTTTTACAAGGCGAAAAAGAAAGTAGTGGCAGAGGTGAAGGAGGAGGAAAAAGAGATAGCGAGGGAGAAGAAGGAGGGCGGGGAGAAATAATGAACCCACGAATCTACAAATTTGCTACAAATACTACAAATGTAATCCCGGCGCATGTCAGAGAATTAAAAAAATGTGAATAGCAGAAACGTACGCGTCACTTGCATTTGTAGATTTGTGGGAATAAATAAGTTGATTAATATGGCTAAGGTGATCACAGACGAAAACAGAATAGACGAAGTTTTAACGAGAGGAGTCGAAAATATTTATCCGGACAA
>CAYVIA010000013.1:5404-22443 GCA_964451485.1 uncultured Gammaproteobacteria bacterium | reverse complement strand
AAGAAAAGACCCGCCTTCGCTGAAGCTTCGACGTGGCGGGTAAAATAACGATAAAAAGAAATAAAATTATAGACGCACCGGACAGGCGAACGGCAGGCAGGGAGTGCCCGGGAGGAGATTGTCGTGCGGCGGGGGGTTTACTTGGGCGCGGACGCTTCAGGGGGCTTAGGATTGATAAAACAATTAAAAAGTGCTAAGGTATAATCGTATTATTAAAATCGGCCTTTAAAAACTTAGGGGGAGAAAAATGCAAAGTGCGACAAAAGAAAACAGCTACCGAAGATATCGGGAGCTGGGCGGCATTATCAACGAGAAAGATTACAAAAGCGCTCTGGCGAGGGCAAAAAATACGGTTACGCTAAAAATAACCCTGATAAAACAGTCGGAGCATATTGCGCAAATTGCCGGGATCGAACTGCATAATACAAAAAATGCCCTTGACCCAATAATCATACTATACGGAATATTGCGCACCGATACTGCGCCGCAAGAGGTCGAATACCACCACAGTCAAATGAGTGACCAGCGTTTATTCGCTGAAGCATTGCGGATGCTGGGAGACGCTGACGCGCTTAATAAATTGATTAATGCGCATCCTAATATAGATTTTTAGGGGGGACAGAATGAACAAAAAACGCTCACGAAAGTGGGCGTTTTAAAATAAGCGCGGAATGAGGGAACCGAAGGGCTATCGCGCGTCTCCGCATTCATGATTCACATAAATATATTCTGGCATACCTGCCTGGTTTCAATATGCGTGCGTCCCAACACCCTGGTTCAAGGGGGTTCTCTTTACCTCGCCCCACAAAAAATAAAATCAGCTCCGAAGAGCTGATTTTATTTTTGCACGGGTGGAGGAACGATTTTCGAACTTTTGACTGGGTTACCGCGCTCCCCGTGCCGGAGCTGGTGATAAAGAATGTTAGCCATTTATCCGCGCTGGTTTAATATACTGGCCATAATCCGCCCCGGTTTTCCGCCGGGACGGATTTTTTTATTCCCATGCTATGCTATATTTTTACGCCGCCAGCCCTTTCTCCCCGCTTTTCGGTTTCATGCCTGCGGCCGGAATGGTAAAGTAAAAAGTCGTGCCTTTCCCCTCTTCCGACTCGAACCAGATTTTGCCCCCGGCCGTTTCGATGATCATTTTCGCGAAATAGAGCCCCAGCCCCGTGCCTTTGGCTTCCACCAGGGCGGCGTTGCGGGCGCGGAAAAATCTCTCGAAAATCCGCTTCTGATCCGCGGCCGGGATGCCGATGCCGTTGTCCGTCACGCCGATTCGGTAATAGCCGTCCTGCGCTTCCAGTTTAACCTGAATTTGGCAGTTCGATATGCGGCAATAACGGAGCGCGTTGGTGAGCAGATTATTCAGCACCTGCCGGATCAGCGTGGGATCAAGAGCGACCTGCGGCAGTTTGCCTTCCGGCTTGGTAAATATTATTTTTCCCTTTCCGGGCTGTTCGGCGGATGACCCGGCTTCGTCGATGCACTTTCGGATAAAGTCCTCCAGCTGGATCATCTCCGGCTCGACGCGCAGCCGGCCCGATTCCAGACGGGAAATATTTAAGAGATCGCTGACCAGCTGAATCATGCGTTCGTTCGACTCTTTGACATTATTGACGTAGTCGGCCTGGAGCTTATTCAGTTTGCCCGCGTCCCCGTTGGCCAGGAACTCGACGAACAGTTTGATGGCGGTCAGAGGCGTCCTTAACTGGTGCGAAGCCACGGACACGAACTCGGACTTCATCCTGTCCACCTGCCTGCTTAAAGTTATGTCCCTGAACACGACGACGCAGCCCAGTACCTTGCCTTCGCGGTTCTTGACCGGAGCGGCGCTGTCCGCCACCGGTATTTTTTTGCCGTCTTTTTCGACCAGCAGGGTGTGATTAGCCATTTCCGTTATTTTCCCCTTGGTCATGCAGTCATCGACAAACCGGTTATTCGCCTTGCCGCCGTCTTCGCAGACAAACTTTAAAATCTCGTCATATTTTTTTCCCAGCGCCTCCTTCTTGCCGTAGCCGGATAATCGTGAGGCCATTTTATTGAAGAGGATAATCTTACGGTCTTTGCCGATGACGAACACGCCGTCGCCGATACTGTCCAGTATGGCGCGAGCGGCGTATAAATCGCCGAGCGCCGCCTCCAGCTCCCGGTTGGTCTTCGTTAAATTGACGTTTTTCTCGTGAATATTAAGGATCAGGTTATAGTTGATTTTCAAAACTACGACGACAAATACCGCCCCAAAGAAAAAAATCAGACTGATCAGCAATTCGTCAAAAGTGTGTTGAGGCATGGTCACGAGCAGCCGGACGAAAAAAATCAAATAGCCGATCATGAATAAACAGGTCAGCGCCAGGATTATAATGCAGGCCCGGCCGATGATGCTCCGCTCCACCTGGCGGTGCAGCGCCCAGCAGATGGCTATCGCGTACCCGAGCAGAGCCGCCCCGCTCAGGACCAAAATGATGTTTATCATAAATATGAATTGATCTTTTTGATTACGTCGCTCATGCTCCAGTTCGCCTTGATCAGATAGTCGGCGGCGCCCAGCTCTTTGCCCCTTTTGATGTCCTCTTCCTGCCCGAGGTTGGAAACGATGATCACCGGGATGTCTTTCGTTTTCTCGTCCGCCTTGATCTGTTTTAAAACCTCGAATCCGTCTATGCGGGAAATAATGATATCGAGCAGAATCATATCCGGACATTTTTCCCGCTTCAGCCATGCGAGAGCGGCCGCCCCGTCATCAGCCACGGCCACGCCGAAACCGGCCCGTTCCAGGCCGTGCCGATACGCTTTGGTGATATATTGGTCGTCTTCGACCAGCAGGATCCGCTTCCCCTGATGGTCGGTCTTTGTTGTCATATGTAAATTTCCCCCGCTAAATAGGGGGATATTATAAATATGCCACGACAGAGATAGAAAAACCAATGACGGTTTACCCGCTTCGCGCGCAGCGGGCGGTTTCCGTTCATATCGGGCTATAATCACAGTCCCAGCTTCGCTTTGACTCTTGCCGTCACGTCATCAGGGTTCCAGTCGGATTTGATCAGATAGTCGGCCTTGCTTACTCCCATGGCCTCGCTGATATGCCCGATGTCGTCTAAATTGGTCAGGAATATGGTCGGCAGATCAGTGCCGGCTTCTTTCAGTTTCCGGGCCATGGTGATGCCGTCCATTTTGGGCATGCGAATATCCAAAAGCAGCAGGTCGGGCCTTTCTTTTTCTACCGCGATCAGGCCTTCTTCGCCGTCCCGGGCAGTAACCACGGAGAATCCCTCATCCGCAAATCTTTCCTGCAGGGCCGAAAGCAGGCTGCCGTCGTCTTCGGCAATCAAAATTTTTTTACTTGGTTTGGTCATAATGGTTATCGATAATTTTTTGACCGGGACGCATTTTTACTCCCTTGGGGGGCAGGGCGACCCAGAAAGTCGTGCCCCCGCCCTCTTTGCTGCGGAACCAAATTTTACCCGCTAAGGCCTCGACCATTGCCTTGGTGATAAAAAGCTCCAGTCCGGTTCCTTGCGGACGCTCCCTGGTCGCGTTATCTCCCCTGAATAATTTTTGGAAAACCCGGTTTTGTTGTCTGGCGGGGATGCCGATCCCCGTATCTTTGATGCCGACAACGATCCCGCCGTCTTTTTTCTCCGCCGTACAAGTGATCTTGCCTCGGGACGGCGTGTATTCGACGGCGTTGCCGAAAAGATTGCGAAAAATCATCCGGACCAGTTCGGGGTCGGTGGAAATTTTCGGCAGTCCTGCCGGTATCTCGACAACCACCTCGTGCTTTTTTTTCCGGACAAAGGGCACTTGTTCTTCGGTAACTTCTTTAAGCAGCGCTCCGACATCGGCCGGCCTGGGTCGAACGGCCAAAATACCCGCTTCGATCCGGGAAACGTTCAGTAAATTCCTCACCAGATTGATCATGCGCTCGTTGCCCTGATAAATTTCCCGCACGTATCTTTTTTGTTTCGGGGCCAGCTCTCCGGCCCTTTTCTGCAAAAGCATGTCCGCGTACCATTTTATGGAAGTAAGCGGGGTGCGCAGCTGATGCGAAGCCAGGGAAACGAATTCGCTCTTAAGTTTATCGATCTCCTTTTGCTGTTCCAGGGCCGCTCTGGACTCCTTTATTATTCTATCCGCGGTAACCGCCTTTTTTTGCGACTCCTTCAGGGCGGTAATGTCTTCCATGACCAAAAGGATCATGGGGGTGAAAATAAGCCTGGGCAGCCCTGCCTGCTCGTAAATCTGGCGGGCATTAAGCAGTATTGTTTTATTCCCGACGCGGGGGAAATCATATTCGACTTCAAAATTTTTGAAATAGGTTTTCTGCGGCAGGATCTCCTCGAGCAGCTTCTTTAATTTGGGGATGTCCCATTGACCCCGCCCTAAATCGTAAACCGGTTTTTTTTCCGTTTGTTTCGGTGCCACCCGGAAAAACCGGTAGAAATATTTATTGGCCATGATCACCCGCAATTTTGGGTCAAGGATCAAAAAGGGGTTCGGCGTCGTATCGATGACGCTTTTAACGAAAATCCAGGCGGTCTTCTCCAGCCGCCTTGCTACTGCGCTCATGGATAATGCCTTTGGCGCTTTTTTTACGCTTTTTTTATCTTTCGTCATGCGGCTTAAGTATACCACAAAGGAGATGAAGAAAAGATAAAATAATCATAAAGAAAAGATAAAGTTTTTATAAGAAAGGCCGTATATTAAACAATATACGGCCTTTTAAAAATGGGTTTTATTTATATCAAATATTCAGCCGCCAAAGATAAAAATTAAGCACGGCCGCGAACGTCACCCAGGCCCAATACGGTATCAATAAATAAGCGGCCGTCTTTTTTATCTCCCAAAACCGCCATATCACGAAGCCGATCATAAGCCAGAGGATAACGATATTAGCGAATGCCCAGGCCGGATTTTTCAGGCCGAAAAAGCGGACACGGGACGAGAAATCCCTTGAAGATTGCGCTAAGCGATGACAACGTCCCTCAATGATTATTCTTGTTCCGTTCGTTTTAAAAGGGATTCCTCCGCCCCCGCAGCGTGCGGGGTCGTTCGGAATGACAAAATTACCCACAAAATTATCCAAAGAACCAAAATTTTTATAAAATTATCAGCGCCGCTCGGCCGTGATCCCCTTTTCCTCCAAAAACCGCTATCTCTCCCAGTCCTCGATCACAACTTTCTTTCCGCTTTTCCGGACCGTGAATTTCTGGCGTTCGCTCCATCCCAGCTCGCGGACGATCTCTTTCGGAATTATACAATAATAACTGCCCGATCCCGTCTTGGTAAGCTTTCTGATGTTTTGACTCGAATATTTTTTCATAGATTCGAAAACTAAAATGTACGTACATATGTACGTACATTTTATTATATCAAAATTCAGTTTATCGAACGAACTAACGCTTGCTCCACCGCGGGGTTCGATGAGTTCACTTCAATGCGGTTATGAAAACTAAATTTTATTCTGATTTTACTTTACTATATCGGCGGGGAAAGTCAAGGCGGTTATGCAAAAAGAATCTGCCTGAAACTCAATTGAACATCGGCTGCATCTTTAAATGATCTTCGATTCTGGTAAGCCGCTTCTCGAATCTGTCATGCGCCGCCTGATTGGATACGAATGCATGTTCTATAATCATCCAATTTTTTCATCACACCATCAACGGCGGTTAGAACCTTATCGAATTTTTCATTTAGCTCTTCGCGGGTAGCATATTCTTTTAGGTCTTCTTTCGTGGCCAGCTTGTTAAATTGTTCCGGAGTTACGGTCATATAATTATTTTATCTCTATTTCCATAATAACACACTTTGGTCAATTTGTAAAACGAAAATTTATTGAAAATTTTTCACTAACAATATATAACAAATTAACGCTTGCTCTATTATGGCGCCCGATGGGCGTCCTTCATTTTGACAGTAAATTTCATCGCTATTTGATTGTGTTTCTACCTTTACTTTAGCATACCGGCGGGGAAAGTCAACTACCGCATCTATCATTTAAAAGATAAGTATAAAAAAATTTCGTCAAAAAGTTTTTTCCGGGATCCAATATTCGGGTGTCTTATGATCAGCCGCTATAAATGGTTCTGGAGTATTTATATCTATGTCGCGGTATATCCGCACGCCGGAACCGGCGTTTACGTATACTCTAATTGTATTGTCGTTAAGCCACGCATAGTTGCTGGTTTTGCCGGTGCCAATGAAAATAGTTTTTGCCTTGAATATTCTGGGGTCGAAAATTTTTAATAGCCACTCTTTTTCATATATTTCTTCTCTGGCGAACTCTAAAAAGGCTATATATTTTTTATCAGGAGACCACGTATCCTGAAATTTAAAATAATCCGTACCGGAAATTTCTTTTTTAAACGGCAAAAATTTAAATTCTGCCATTATATGCTTCTCATCTTCGTCGCGATAAACATCCATGACTGAAAACGGTGACACAAAAAATAATATTATGCCCGACAAGGCCATAACCGCAATTACGCCCAACAATATTGTTACAATATTTTTCTTCATTTTTTCATTGCTGTTAATTCGGACTCCAATAAAAGTAAGTATCCCCGATCTTCTTTAAAAACTTTCCGTCAGGAACGACATTTTTCTCAAACCACTCTCTTGTAATACCTCGTTTTAATTCCAACACGAACATCACGATTTTATCTAAACCCTTCAATTTCGTGCCGTTCCAAGCGGGCGGAATATTATAATACTGCGCCCTGTTCTCGGGCGGCAGTTCCCTGAATTTCATTCCGTCAATCTCAACTCTCAAATCTTCACCGCCGAATAAGCCGAGAATTTTCCCGGATTTGCAAGTTGCCGTCACGCTTAAACAAAAAAAGCCGTCTTCCGGCGTGTTGAATTTATACGTATATGGCTGGTTGATTTTTTTGAACATAAGTAACGATTTTTATTCTTTTGTATATTCATTTAATTTTTTAACCAATAAATGCACTTTAGTTGTCGGATTGTTTTTATGGGGACTGCCGTTGTTGATTTCTTTTAAAAGTTTCTCTGCGAATTTTATGGCTTTTCCCCGGTATTCCGAAAGTTCATCATATGTATTTCGAGCGTTTTTTTGATATTTATGGCCGAATTTTTTATCAAGTATTTCTATATACTGTTCCCTGCTTAAGGCGCTTTGCATATAATCAAAGTGTAAAATATACCAAAGCTCAAATGCCTCATTCGAATAAGCAACCTGATAACCGGAACTTTCGGCCATAGTAACAGCATTATCAAAATCGCTTGGTTCAAAGCTATCCCTATCAAATACGCACCACACTTCATCTTCATTTTCATCAAATTCCCTTTTTCTTTTCAGGCTATTCACCTCTCCGCGCACCCAGTATATTAAATCTCTTGTGTTCCTGCCCTCTCCATATATCTTAATCTTTGCCTTGGATAATTTGAAAGAATCAAAATAATTAGGCTCGGTTTTTTCGCCCTCACAAAATATATAAAATATCTTTTCACTTCTAATCCCCTCGGGCCTTCTTGCATAATTCCTGGTTTTTTCCCAAGGCTTTTTATTTGCAGTCATTTTGTTTCGTAATTTCTAAATTTTCGTAATTTATGAAAGGTATTGCCCCGTATCTGCCCATTAAGTATCCTTTTTCTAAAGAAGCGTCTTTCCTTGGTTTATATTCAAGTAATGAGTAGAGATCTGTTGCGCCATATTTATTCTTTTCTGCAAACCAAACTTGGTCCCGCCTTACATTATCTGAACCCAAAAGGTTGGTATCATGAGTAGCAAAAATCAGTTGAGCATTATTTGGATTGGTCTTTTTAGAATTAAAAAGCCTTAAAATGAATTCAGTAATTTTTGGATGCAAACTGGTATCTAGTTCGTCAATGATCAGAGTGCCTCCGTCAGTTAAAAATTTAATTATTAGTCCTGACAGATTAAACACTTTTTGAGTACCCCTTGATTCATTTTCAAATTGTAAGCTTGCTCTTCCAACATTTTTATTATTTTTATTAAATACTTTATGAAATGTGCTTATATTATCAACGATCTTTTTACCTATCAATTTTTTTATCAATTCCAGGGGCATATTTTTCGGTGCGTCCTTTTTCTCAAATATTTTAAAATCAACTTTAAAATCATCAATCTGTAAATCGGCCCGATTTAATAAATCTTGTATTTTTTCTTGACATTTTTTCTTTTCTATCATTTCGATAGTATGACCACCGTATTGCTGATCATTAAAACCTATTACTACAAAGAAATTATTATAAAAATATTTTAAGATTTCTGACGACATTTTGCCGTCAAAGTTTGCGACCACTGAAAGAAACAGGGCGTTATCTCTGGTTTTCTTGTCAATGCCTATTCCTTCGTTAAAATCTTTCTCCTTAATTGAAATTTTCTTTTTTTCTCTTAAAAATAATTCTTTTTCCGTGCCGCCTTTAATCGTCTTTGCTTGATATAACCATTCCGAACAAACTTTTTTCTTATCTACTTCAAATCCATATCTATATCTTTTATCATTTAAAACAAATACAAATTCGAAAAAGGAAGGGGAATTTTCTGTTTCAGTACTGAATTTATAACTATCCACCCAATCTATTTCGTCTGTAACCTGTCCTTCTTTTGAAGAGGTGTTTATAAAGGCCTCCGCGTGCATCATTGCTTGGATTAAATTGCTCTTCCCGCTTGCGTTTGCGCCATATAAAATTCCTGTTTTAAGCAATGATAAATTGTCAGCGTTAAAAACCGCATCATCTCTGTTGGTAGCATCAGACGAAGCTAACATGCTGAGTGTTTTATTTTCTTTAAAAGATAAAAAATTTCCTACTGTAAATTGAATAAGCATATTTTTATAGTTATTTGTGAATTATCCACATTATCTATTTATATTATACATTATATTTTCTAATAATTAAAGTTTTGTGAGATATTTTCACATTTTCAATAATTTTTTACATATTAAACCATATATTTTAATTTGTCAAGGGCTATTTATTGACACTAAAATGGGTCTGCTTAAGGTCTTTGATACGCAACACTATTTGGTTGGTTGTCGATATAATTCTAACCAATAAAAATATCCCCTAAATTTAGGGGATATTTTTATATAAACTGATAAGTGATTCCAATGCCTACCTCTTTGACCATTGCGGGGCCCGCCTCGCTTTTTTAAGGCCCGGTTTCTTGCGCTCCTTCTTGCGCGCGTCGCGCTTCAGCCAGCCGTTCGCTTTCATCGCCGGCCGCAAATCCTTGTCAATCTCGACCAGGATGCGCGCTATACCGTGCCTGACCGCCTCCGCTTGCCCCTTACCGCCGCCGCCGCTAACCACCACGGAAATATCGACATCCCGCGCGTGCCCCGCCTGTTTAAGCGGCTGTCTGGCGATAGCCGCCATAGTCGCGTCGAAATATTCGCCGATCTTCCGTCCATTCACGATAACCACGCCGTTGCCCTTCTTATAAAGGCGTATTCTTGCCACCGAGGTCTTCCGCCTGCCGGTAGCGCTTATGTACTTTCCCTTGAACCTCATCTCCTGTTCGGCGCCTTTCTTAACGGCCGTTTTATCTCCGGACGCCGGCTTGTCGGTTTTTTTATCTTTGTCCATATTTAAAAATAATCTTCAAATTATTTTATAATTAACCGCTTCATCATGCCCCGGCGCAGCCTGGTCGGCGGCAGCATCTCCCTGACCGCGCGCCTTAAAACCTCGCCCGGATCAGATTTTAATATATCGGACATTTTTTTCTCTTTGAGGCCGCCTGGATACCCGGAATAATGAAAATACTTCTTCTGCTCCGTTTTTTTGCCGGTGAATTTCATCTTGTCCACGTTGCCGACCTCGACGATATCACCGCCGTCGATATGGGGAAGATATTCCGGCTTATTTTTGCCGCGCAGAAGCAGAGCGATTTGGGACGCCAGCCGCCCCGCGCTTTTGCCCTCCGCGTCTATCTTATGTAATTTTCTCTCTATTTTAACCATAAATATTTACTGTATTAATTCGAGCTGAACCACGCTCGCGCCGTCGCCCTGCCTGTTTCCCAGCTTCACGATCCGGGTATACCCCCCATTCCTGCCGCCGTATCTCTTGCCCAGAACCTCCATGCATTTTTTTACCGCCATCTTTTGCGGTAAAATCTCGATAAGCCGGCGCCTGGCGGTCAAGTCGCCCTTTTTCGAAATCGTTATAACTTTCTCTACCAGCGGCTTTACCGCCTTGGCCTTGGTCTCGGTGGTTTTCACTTTCTCGTACATCAAAACGCTCGCTGCCAGATTCCGGAGCATCATATTCCTCGGTTCCGATTTTCTGCTTAAAGTTTTTACTTTGTTTCTGTGTCTCATGAGTATAATGCGAATCCGCGAATTTATGCGAATTCCGCAATTTGTAAATCTTTATTGGTCTTATTCGACTATTTTCCTCGGCCTGCCTCTTTTCTTCTTCGGTTTTTCTTCGTCCGCTGCTTCCGCCTTGTCCGTTTTCACTTCCGTCTTTATTTCTTTTTCCGGCTCATCTTTTATGGCCTCATTCTTTTCGGCCTCGGCCGGAATCTCGTCAGCCGCCTTCTCTTTCCTTTCTTCCTTCTTCTCGCCGGACAGGGCGCCGAATTGATCGATAAGGATAGTTACCGACTTCGCGAACGCCTCCTCGGGCGTCATGGTTCCGTCCGTAGTTACGTCCAAAATAAGCTTATCCCAATTCGTCATCTTGCCTACGCGCACGTTCTCTATCCTTATGCCCGCCGAAAGAACCGGGGAAAAAATCGAATCCATCTCGATATAACCGATCTCTTTCGAGCGATCTTCCCTGTTCTCGATCGTCACGTAGCCCATGCCCTGGCTTACGTATATTTCCGCCTGTAAGCTTCCCGCCATGTCCGTGATATGCCCAAGCGTCAGGTCCGGATTGACTATTTCCACGACGGCATTTTTCTTTATATCCGAGGCCTTTATTTCCTTTTCGCCATAAACGTCAAGTTCTAATTTCACCACTTCGTCGCTGAATACCCTCAGCCGTAAATTCTTCAGGTTCAGTATAAATTCCAAAATATCCTCTTTAAGATGGGGCAAGGTCATAAACTCGTGATTTATGCCTTTTATTTTCACGCCGATGGGAGCCGCTCCCGGCAAAGATGAAAGCAATACTCTGCGCAGAGAATTTCCCAAAGTAATGCCATAGCCGGGAAAACACGGTTCCACAGTGATCTTTTTCCGGTTCGGGCGGTCTCCATCCTCGAACTCGGCTTTTTTAGGCAGGGCAATAGTATGCATATTTATGTATGGTGCTAATCCGCGAATCCCGAGAACTCGGGACGCGAAATTATTCGCGGCATTCTCCGCCAGAGGCGGACCAGCCCCCGGCTGGGCATAATAATTCGCGGATTCGCATCTTAAATTTAACGTGAATAATATTCAATGATCATCTGCATGTTAAAATTCGTTTTTACCATATTCGGATCCGGCTTACTTAAGGTTTTGGCCGTTAATTTCTCCATGTCAAGATTAAGCCACCCGGGGATTTCTTTGCCTTTAAGCCGTTCCTTCAGGTTGTGGAATATTTTCGCGTGCGCCTTGTTTTTTTTGATGGCGATTACGTCTCCCACTCTGAGATTATATGAGGGAATATTGGTTTTACGGCCGTTAACCGTAAAATGGCCATGATTGACGAGCTGCCTGGCCTGGGCGCGCGACTGCGCGAAATTAAGACGATAAACGGCGTTATCGAGCCGCATCTCCAGGAATTTAAGAAAATTCTCTCCGGTATTGCCGGTCTGGCGGTGCGCCTTCTCGAAGGTGAGGCGAAACTGTTTTTCCAAAAGCTGGTATTCCCTTTTGGCTTTCTGTTTTTCGTTCAGCTGCGTGCCGTAATCGGAAACCCTCTTTCTGCCGCCCTTGGCTCCGTGGGGGCCGGGAGGATAATTCCTTTTGACGACCGCGCATTTCGGAGTATAACAACGCTCTCCTTTCAAAAAGAGTTTTTCGCTCGCCCGTCTGCATTGTTTGCATTTTGGATCGATATTCCTGGCCATAATCTTATAATCGTAAATCTTGAATCAAAAATTATCTATACCCTCCTGGGTCTCCTGGGCCGGCAGCCGTTATGCGGTATCGGGGTTACGTCCCTTATCATCTTTATCATCAGGCCGTTGCTATTCAGCGACCTGATGGCCGATTCCCGGCCGGTACCCACGCCCTTAACGAACACGGAGACCTCCGTCAAACCGTATTCTTCCCTCGCCTTGGCTGTAGCAATGCGGGCGATAATCTGCGCCGCGTAAGGAGTCGCTTTTTTCGGCCCCTTAAAACCGGCGATACCGGCGCTCGCCCAGGATAAAACGTTACCGTTAGGGTCGGTTAACGTAACTATCGTATTATTATAGGTGGCCTTGATGAACGCCTTGCCGACCGGCACGCTCTTTCTCTCCGTTTTCTTTTTCCTCTTTTTCCTGCCCTTGTTCTTTTTGGCGTCCTGTTCCCTTTCCGCTTTCTTTTTTTCCAGCTTTTTTTTGATATCATCCGGCAGTTCTTCAAGCCCCAAAGCGTCTTTCTTAACCTTCAGCAAATCTTCTTCATTCGCCCGCTCCTCTTTCTTTTTTTCTTCCTTTTTATCTTTTTCGCCCGCCTTTTCCTCTTTTTTCTTTTCATCCTTAATCACGGCGCTTTTCTTCGCCGTTTTCTTTTCCTCCCCGGTGTCAGTTTCTTTTTCTTTTTTATCTTTTTCTTCCGCCATAATTATATAAGATGCCGATATTTGCGGCATTCGCATTTATTCGCGTATTAGCGTTATTTTATGTTTTTTGCGCCGCCGGCCTGCGTCCGGATCCGGATGATTTTCTGACATTGCCGCGCACCGTACGATTGTTGGTTTTCGTGCGCTGGCCCCGTACCGGCAGATTTTTCGTATGTCTTAACCCGCGGTAGCACCCTATTTCTTTCAGGCGTTTGATATTGCCGATTATTTCACGCCTGAGATCCCCTTCCACCTTTTCGTTTTTTTCTATAATCACGCGCAGTTTATTGACTTCTTCCTCTTTAAGTTCGCTCACTCTCGTATCCGGACTAACTTTGGCCGATTTAAGTATTTCATTGGATTTGGCGCGGCCAATACCAAAAATATAAGTCAAAGCGATTTCGACCCTCTTGTTATTCGGTATTGTTACTCCTGATATACGTACAGCCATATTGTGTGATTATTGAGATTATTGGGATTTTTAAGATTATGGGGATGATTATTTGGAATTTTTATGATTATTGAGATGGCGCGATTAATCAATTCTTCCCAAACGTCCCAATTATCCCAAAAATCCTAATAATCGCAACGTCAATCATCCTTGTCTTTGTTTGTGTTTGGGGTTTTTGCAGACAACGTTAAGCCGGCCCTTGCGGCGGACTATCTTACAATCTTTACAAATTTTTTTCACGCTGGCTCTTACCTTCATATTCGTGATTGTTGAGATATTCACAAAATCAATCTTTCTTTCTTAAGCATCCTAAATATCTCAAAAATCCTAATTATCGCAACTGTTATAATCTATACACTATCCTGCCCTTAGTCAGATCATAAGGGCTAATTTGAAGTTTAACCTGGTCTCCGGGCAAAATCCGGATTTTATGCATCCTCATCCTGCCCGATAAATGAGCCATAATCTCATGGCCGTTTTCCAATAAGACCTTAAAAGTGCCGGCTGGCATAAGCTCCAGCACTTCTCCCCGCATTTCCAGGAAATCCTTGGAATCGATCGGCTCCTTCTCGTTTTTTGTGTTCATTACTCGATTTTTTTACGTAAAAAATTTGGTAAAAATTAAAAATTTTACCAAACTTTCACGGTAAACTTTTTAAACGCTGTAACTATTTATAATCTGCTTTATTTTGATGTTATGTCTTATTATATATCTAAATTTTACTGATGTCAAGCAAAAAATACCGGAATAATATAGTGCTAATTTTGACTAATATTTAATAAATAAAATCAACCATATAGTCAAATGTTAAATGTTAAATGTCAAATGTTATTCCAATACCGCCTTAATGCGCCTGACTCCGGCGCTGCTTGACCCTTCTTTTTTTATCCTGAATTTACCCAAAACGCCGGTATGCTCCGCGTGCGGACCGCCGCATATTTCTTTGGAAAATTCCTCGTTATCTTTCCCTACCGTGTAAACTTTTACTTTTTCACCGTATTTTGATTCAAAAACGCCCATAGCGCCTGATTTTTTCGCTTCCTCTATCCCCATTTCTTCGCATTTTACCGGCAAATCGCGCTCTATCGCTTCGTTCACAAGGCGCTCCACTTCCTGTTTTTGTTCGTCGGTCAGCTTTTCCGGGTGGGAAAAATCGAAGCGCAGGCGCGTCGAAGTGATATTGCTGCCCTTTTGCGTAACATGGCCGCCCAATACTTTGCGCAAGGCGGCCAGAAGCAGATGTGCCGCCGTATGAAGCTTCTTCGTTTCCTCGCCCGCGTCCGCCAGCCCGCCCTTGAACTTCCCGGCCGCGGCCGTGCGCGAAAGCTCCTGATGCTTTTTCATCTCTTCGTTGAATTCTTTTTTATCAACATACATTCCCTTTCTTTCTAATTCCTCCTGGATCAACTCAAGCGGAAATCCATAGGTTTGATATAAATTAAAGGCTGTTTTAGAATCTACTTTATTTGATATTGGGGGCGTTTCAAGTTCTCTCAATTCTTTCATCTCTCCCCATTTAATCTTCTCAAACTCTTTCAAACCTTTTTCTAAAGTTTTACTGAATTTTTCTTCTTCCTCGTTCAGATTTTTTATGATCCATTCTTTATTCCTGCTCAGTTCAGGATAAATCTCTCTGTAATCGTCTATAACCACCTTGGCCGCATCCTGTATCCATGAAATTTTATCGATACCCAGCTTTTTCCCGTAACGTACAGCTCTGCGAATGAGACGTCTGACAATATAACCCTGGTCAAGATTGGACGGTGCCACGCCCTTATCGTCACCCATAAGGAAAGTAGCGGCTTTCAGATGGTCGGCTATAACTTCGAAAGCCGGCATATTTTCTTGGTATTTTTTACCGGATAACTCCTCGATCTTTTTTATAATATTTATGAATAAATCCGTTTCGAATATGTTGTTCTTGCCCTGCGCGACCATAACCGTCCGTTCTAGTCCTCCGCCGAAATCGACGTTCTTCTTCGGTAGCGATTCGAACCCTTTATCGGTGCGGATATACTCCATAAATACGCTATTACCGACCTCGATATAACGCCCGCAATCGCAGTTCACGTGACACGCCTGGTCCTTCCAGGGTGAATTCTCGTGCCGCTTTAGATCCGCTCCCAGGTCATAAAATACTTCCGAATCAGGTCCGCCCGGCTCCCCTGCCGGCATATCGGACGGCAAGCCGGAACGCGACCACCAGTTTTTATCGTCACCATAATAAAAGATACGCCCGCCCTGCATGCCGTCCCGGCCGGCGTTATCGATATCACGGGCGTCAATCCCTGCGCCTTTGAATATTTCTTTCCAGATTCCTGCCGATTCATTATCGCGGCCAATCCCGATCTCCTCGTTGCCCCGGTAAACCGTTACATATAGCCGTCCCGCGTCAATCTTTAATTCCTTGGTTAAAAATTCGAAATACCAGTTGAGCTGTTCCCGCTTGAAATAATCACCGAGCGACCAATTGCCGAGCATTTCGAACATAGTAGTATGGCGGCTATCCCCCACTTCCTCGATATCCCCAGCCCGAAAGCATTTTTGTGAATCGACGATCCGATTTCCCGCCGGATGCGTTTCACCCAGAAAATAATTGATAAGCGGCTGCATGCCGGAACTTGTAAAAAGCGACGACGGATCGTTATCCGGCAGGAGCGAGGCGCTCGGGATGATTGCGTGCCCTTTTGAGCGAAAAAATTCGAGATATTTGTCGCGTAATTCGTTAGCTGTCATATGCTATATTATTTTAGGACTTACGCGAATATCAGCCGACGGCTTTTGGATTGAACGTGTAATCGTGTAAATCCTATATTTATTGTGTATATTTAATAATATAAAAAAAGACGATTTTTTGCAAATTTAAAACCCCGCCTCCTGAATTTTTCGGGCGATGTAAAAAATTAAAGATTCAAGGGTTCAACTTTTACCGGGATAACCCCCGGGCCGATGGCTCCCAAAATCTTCGCCGCCGCGTAGGACAAATCGATATCCCGGTCATAAACCCCGTTCTTGACCGTATAAGGACCGCGGTCCAAAACCGGCACCACGATCGATTCGTTATTGATTAAACTCGTAACCCTGACCTTGATGCCCAGGGGAAGGTCCCTGTTGGCAACCGAAAGCCTATACATATCGTAAGTTTCTCCGTTGGCCATGGTTTTGCCGTGAAAACCCGGGCCATACCAGCTGGCCTTGCAGGTAAACGAAGGCCATTCTATTTTTTTGATCACGAGTATCTGGCCGGGCTTAAGCGTATTGCCGGTAAAGGAATTCCATTCCCTGATCTGAGAAGGGAAGACGAAATATCTGCCGGCAATAGCGGCCAGACTATCCCCCCTTTTTACCTCATACTCTCTCCAGACCGCCTCGCTGCCTATATCCCCGCTATTATCCGTGATAATTTCCGCGGGCGATGCCGAAACCGACATGCTTGATACCCGGGACAAGGTCACGAAAAATAAAAACGCGAAAATAATGGTCAGACAAAATGGCACTAACGGGTTTTCGATTATCTTTTTCATTTTTATTTCCTCCCTTTTATTTTTTTAATTTTATAAAATTGTTATATTCTATCATAATTCATAAATTTTGTCAAGAGAAAAAGGTAACAATAATAAAACACAATTTTTTATAATAAAATTGCGCTTTATTACTACCGCCTATTGCCAATTTACTGTTTTTTTTGTAATATAAAATGAGAGTGCCGAAGTAGCTCAGTTGGTAGAGCAATGCTTTCGTAAAGCAGAGGTCGTGGGTTCGAGTCCCACCTTCGGCTCAAAATCAGGGTTCGCCCCGCATACGCGGGGCGCCCGGCGCATGCCGGGCGAGTCCCACCTTCGGCTCAAAATCAGGGTTCGCCCCGCATACGCGGGGCGCCCG
>CAYVIA010000013.1:0-5304 GCA_964451485.1 uncultured Gammaproteobacteria bacterium | reverse complement strand
GCGCATGCCGGGCGAGTCCCACCTTCGGCTCAAAATTTACATACATAAAAACAGCCCGAACCTGGGCTGTCTTTATGTATGTAAATAAACGATCCGATCAATCAATTAAACTCCATATTTTCATCGTGGCTACCGTTTCGTCAATATATTTATCAAGCGTCTTAGCCCGGACGAAAACATAGCTCAAGGCGGAATCGGTAGCGGTTTTCGCGTAACATTTAAAAATATAATAACCTTCCGGCGCGAAAATAATCTTACTCACATCGCCTTCGTTCAGGCCGGCTACATCAGCCGCGTAAGACAAGGAATTCCTGTTGGCGGCGTTAATATCGACCTGACCCTGTTCATCGCCGTAGGTATTGGCCGTGCGCACGAAATCTCCATTCTTATCTATTAACTCTTTTATTTTTTTAATCCTGTTGATGCCTACGGCATTAACGCTATCGTCATAAATTATTTTCTGCGCCAACTCATTTTTTATCCTATCATCAATCTTGCCGCCCGACTCAATTACGTTAAATGATAAATTATACTTTTGCGCCAGATTCTTGACCACTATCATGCGGGCGATAAATAATTTCATCTCCGCATCCGTAAAAGAACCGTTTCCGCCCGAGAGCGTATCTGCCCTGATGGCGTTATAATCGTTATAATTGATAATACCGTATGGCGTAATAATGGCCGGCGTGGGAATATATGCGGCAATTGCTTTCGTGACAGGCATATTAAGATCCAGCTTCAAAACCACTACCAGCCAAAGTGCGTAGAGAAAAACAGAAGAAAGCAGGATAATGGCGAACATATATAACGCCCTTTTCGCCGCCATCTTTGTCTGGCGGAACAGGCGCAGGAACCGCTTCCGGGGATGAAATTTTCTCCGCATAGCGCCAGGCAGGCCGATAATTTTCCTTTTCGCCTCCGCCGCCATTTGCCGCCTCCTTGATTTTCTTTCTGCTTTTTCCTTAAACGCTCTCTTTCGTTCCTGCTCGCGCAGAACCGACAATCGTTCTTTTTCGATCTCGCGCTCATGCGCCTCTCTCTTTGCCCGTAACCGTTGCTCTTCAGCCGCTTGCGTCTCTTCTATCTTCTTTTCGCGCTTACGTTTATCTTCCTCGATGCGCGCCATTTCGGCCGATTTTTTCCTTTCTCCGGCCAGATTACTTCTCTCTTTTTCCTCCGTGTAATTTTTCATGATAAAGCCCATGATACCCCGGCCTTTTTGGGGCGGTTTTTGGGGAAGAGCCGCGTCCGCATGCTCCGAAGAATGAACTCCTTCGCGCAGCGGTTTAACCGGTCGTTTATCGGCGGGCATCTCTTTGTTCACTGTTCGTTCCTTTACGGGCGGCTGCTTGACGATTTTTCGGTCAAAGCCGCGGCGGGCAGGCCTTACGCTGTCGCCCGCAGCCATTTTCGCCTGTGGCTGGCTCTCGTCTTTTTCTCTGACGTCATCCTGCGTATCAAAAGACAAAACTTTTTTCGCCTTTTCGCGCCATTTCCTTATCTTCTCCTTTTCGGCCGCGCTCATCGCCTCTTCGGCTTTTTTCTCCCGTTCAGCTTCCGGATCATTAGCGGGCGTTGGCGAAACGGGATTATCTTTCTTTTCCTCAGCCGCCTTATCCGGCTTAATATTTAGAGACGGCCCTATGCCGTCCACCTTTTTCGCTGCCTGCGCCGGCGGCGCTAAAGCGGGCTTCTCCTTTTCGCGCGCATCCATCTCCGCGCGCATATTTTCCGGCGAAGCGTTTGCCAGGTTTATCTCCTCCCCGATCGTATCGAGTACGATCTTGCGGGATTTTCTTATTTCTTCTTTGCTCAGCTTTCTTATTCCGTCGACTTTTTTATCGGACATATCATTAAACTATATTAATATTTATGATCATTCATTTTGTATCACGGCCCTCCTCATATAAAGTATTGTTACTGCTCGAAAAAATACCTCCACCATCTCGTCGGATTGCCGATTACCGGAGGCGGAGGGACTTTATCCTTGCCGCTGATGGTATAAGGGCTCGTGTTGGCCTTGCCGGTACTGCTGGCGTCTCCCGCGTATTTCTCGTCATCGATCACCAGCACCTCCTCGCCCTTTTTCTTATAATTGAGGTTAAGCCGCGCCTGCTCCTCGGCGAACTGGTCAGAGCCGAGATAATCGATAAGGCCCTTCAATTCCGAATTTTTGCTTTCCACGCCGCTAATCTCTTTTTCCAGATCCTTGATCTCGCCGTTGATGCCGTATTGCTTGGCGATATTTTTAGCCAAAGGGTAGCCGATCGCGCCCAAAATAATTAATCCGAATAACGCGAAACTGATCTGGTTGAAAAATATTCTCTGAATGATATTTGGTCGATGAAATCCGCGCATATGATCAGGCCGAAACCGGCTTATCACCTTTGGTCGTAAAAATGAACTTAACCGCCTCAATAAAGATAATACTCAACAAACCCAAACCGAACACCATCGCCCATCCGGCGGCATCCAAACCGACCGTGCCTAAAATATCCTGCAAAGGACGCCAGTAAATCCCCAGGTTCAAAAACAGAAAACTGGCGGTTACGGCGGCTAGCAAATAGCGATTGGAAAACGGGTTAATCTGCCAAATATGCCTTTTAAGGACGCGCAAACTGAAAATGCTTAAAAGTGATTTTACCCCCAAAATCGCGAAAATCAGCGTCCTTAAATAAACAATATCGTAATACGCGCGTGTCCACAAAAAATAAAAAAATCCGAAAATCACCAGATCACGGGCAATACCCGCTACGAAAATTATCGTTTTCATTTCCCGGTTAAGCAAGGGCTCTTCCTTTTTTATCGGTTTTTCCTGCATAATAAATCCGTCCCCTTTTTCGAAAGCGAGCGAAAAATCCGGTAAGCCGTCATTAACTATATTGATCCATAAAATCTGGGCGGGCAGAACCGCCAGGGGTGAATAAAAGAGAATGGATCCGAGAATCAGGATCATTTCGGAAAAACTGTCGGAAACGAGATAAGTGATGACTTTGCGGATATTTTTAAAAATTATCCTGCCCTGATGAACGGCGGCGACGATAGTATTGAAATTCGAATCGAGCAATATTATATCCGATGTCTCTTTGGCGATATCCGTGCCGGAACCGAGGGCGATACCGATGTCGGCCGCTTTCAGGGCGGGAGAGTCGTTAATACCGTCCCCCGTCATGGCTACCACTTCTCCCCCATTCTGCAAGGCCTTGACGATCCGTAATTTATGATGAGGGCTCACGCGCGCGTAAATGTCGATTTTTTTAACGATCTTACCGAGCTCCTCGTCGCTTAATTTCTCGAGCTCCTCGCCGTTAATGATATTATCCGGCTTAACCTCGAAGCCGGCTTCTTCGCCGATGGCTCTGGCGGTAAGCTTGTGGTCTCCGGTGATAATGATTGGCTTGATTCCCGCCTGACGGCATATTTTTATCGTTTCCCTTGCTTCGGCCCGCAACGGATCTTTTAAGGCAATAAAACCTATAAAAGTCAGCTCCCGGTCAATCTCTTCCCAGTTGATTTTGCCTTTAACGAATCTTTCCTCATCCGCCTTCCCGCCGATTTCCCTTGTGGCTAAACCGATTACCCGCAGTCCGCTGGCGGTCAATTTCTCGTAAGTGCGGACCAGTACGGCCTTTTCTTTCGGCGTCAGTTCGGTTGCCTGTCCCTGATGATAAAATTTAGCCGACTTTTCGAGTAATTTTTCCGGCGCTCCCTTCTCGTAAAGCGTGTATTTTTTCTTCCGTGCGTGCAGGCTTAACATAAATTTCCTGCCGCTGTCGAAAGGCAATTCGTCGATTAATGGTTCGGATTTCAAAAGTTCGTCCTTGTTCAGGCCCGACTGGATAGCTGCCGATAAAAGCGCCGTTTCCGTGGGAGAACCGATAAACCGCCAGGCAGCCAGCGCGTCTCCGGGATTCTCGATTGAGGCGTCATTGCACATCATAGCCGCCTGCAAGGCCAGGCTGACGATCCTGGCTTCTTTAGAATCCTGGCGGCTGCCCGGCTTCTCCACTTCGAATTCTTTTTCTCCGATAACGATATGGGCGACGTGCATATTACCTTCAGTCAGCGTACCCGTCTTATCCGTGCATATCACGGTGGTCGAACCGAGGGTCTCTGCCGCCACTAATTTTCTGGTCAAGGCCTTCTTCTTGAGAATCTGCTGCATGCCCAGGGCAAGGATAAAGGTTACCGACACGGTCAGGCCTTCCGGTATCGAGGCCACGCCCACGGCCACGCCTGTTTCGAGCATCTCGAGGAAAGTGCGCCCTTCGAGCAGGCCGGAGACGATCAAAACCGCGCATATCAGGCCGAAAATCAATCCTAAAATCCGGCTGAATCGGTTAAGGCGAAGCTGCAGCGGGGTCGGTTCTTCTTTCGTTTCTCCGACCATAGCCGCGATCTTGCCTAATTCCGTATCCCGGCCTATGGCCATAACTACCGCCCGCCCCCACCCGCGCACGGCCATGGTACCCGTATAAACCATATTCTCCCGGTCGGCCAAGGCCGCGCCCGGAGGCACGATATCCGTTTTCTTGGCCGAGGGCAGGGATTCGCCGGTCAACCCCGCTTCGTTTATCGAAAGGTTGGCGGTTTCGATCAGGCGGGCGTCCGCCGGCACGCGATTGCCCGCCTTAATAAGGATAATATCGCCGATAGTTATATCCTTGCTGTCGATCATGATATCCTGCCCGTCGCGCACCACCAAGGCCTTATTTTCCACCAAACGCTTAAGTTTCATGATCGCCCGGTTAGCCTTATTCTCTTGGACAAAACCGATAATGACGTTCAGAAACACGGCGCCGAAGATCACGCCGGCGTCTACGAGCGACCCCAAGATAAAGGACAAAAGGCCGGCAATCAATAAAATATAAACCAAAGCGCTTCGAAACTGAAGCAGGAATATTTTCGCCCGGCTGACCGGTTTCGGCTCCGGCAATCGATTCACTCCGTGCTTTTTCAGCCGTTTTTCCGCTTCTTCGGCCGTCAAGCCATTTTCCGATGTCTTTAACTCGCTCAAAACGGTCTTGATTTTTAAATGATGAAAATCAGACATTTTCTATGCAAAATCAGGCAATCCTATTGCCTTGGTGAATAATCTAAAATCATTTTTTATTATAACATATTTTAAAATATAATGCGAAAAAATAATTCGTAAAGAAAAAACCCGTTGACAAGCTTTTTGTAAACTTATCAACGGGTTTTATTAAAAGATCACTTCACGGTATCGGCAAGAGTGCCGAGGCCGGAGGACTTGGGAGCGTACTTTCTCCAATCCTTCTTCTCCGACTGCCTGTCGCCGGTGCC
>CAYVIA010000012.1:21087-23576 GCA_964451485.1 uncultured Gammaproteobacteria bacterium | reverse complement strand
TCTTCGTCCATGGTCAGGACTTTCCGCCCGCGCATAATCACCCGCCCGTTAATAATGACGTCGGACACGTCCGCGCCGCCCGCGCAGTAAACTAAGTGCGAATACGGGTCATAAATGGGTTGAAGATGCGGCTTGTCCAGATTAACCGTAATCATATCGGCGCGCTTGCCCGCGGTAAGCGAGCCGACGCGGTCGTCCATGCCTAAAACTCGCGCTCCGTCGAGCGTAGCCATACGCACGAGCGTACGCGCGTTCATCACGGCCGGATCCGAGAGATGCGTTTTATGCAAAAGCGCGGCCGTTCTCATCTCCGAAAACATATCCAGTTTATTGTTGCTGGCCGCCCCGTCCGTGCCCAAACCGACGACCACTCCCCTTTTCCGCATTTCCACGACCGGCGCCACGCCCGCGGCCAGCTTCATATTGCTGGTCGGATTATGGCTCACCTTCACGCCCCTCTCCCGCAAAATCTCCATGTCGTCATCGTTTACCCAGATGCTGTGCGCCGCAATCGTGCGTTCGCAAAGCAACCCTAAGCCGTCCAAATATTCCACCTGCGTGCGCTTATGTTCTCGCCGGCAATCAGCCGCTTCTTTCTCGGTTTCGGCCAGATGAATATGAATCAACGCATTTTTATCGCTACTGATTTCTCCTGCTTTTTCCAATACTGCTTTTGCGCACGTATAAACGGAGTGGGGCGCGATCGCCGCGGAAATCAAGTCATCGCCCGCGAATTTATCGAGAAATTCGATCGTTTTATCGATCGCTTTTTGGAACTTCTGGCAGCTGGGCGTAGGGAAGCTCAGGATACCCTCGCCGATCACGGCCCGCATACCCGCTTTTTGCGCTACATCAGCGGTTATCTCCTCGAAGAAATACATGTCGTTAAAGATGGTGGTGCCCGATTTTATTATTTCCAGACAGGCCAGCTCCGAGGCCTGCCGCACAAAATTCGGGTTAACATTGCTTTTTTCCGCCGGCCAAATATACTTTGTCAGCCATTCCTCGAGCGGCAGGTCATCGGCGAGCCCCCGGAAATAAGTCATGGCCGCGTGCGTATGCGTATTGACAAGGCCAGGCATGACAATGCCGTTGCCCGCGTCGATCGTCTCCCGCGCCTCGTATTTTTCCGCCAATTCCCCGGCCTTGCCCACGGCCGTAATTTTATTACCTTCGACCGCCACCGCCCCGTCCCTGATCACGGTCAGATGCTCGTCCATGGGCAGGACGTATTTGGCTTTGATGATTAAATCGATTTGTGTTTTCATAAATATCTTTTATCACGTAACATCAAGCACGAAACATAAAACAACAATACATAATTACCTAGTACTTCATGTTTCGTGTTACGTGCTTCATGTTTCGTGTTCGATAATCTTCACGATCTCCTCGTTCGCGCCCGCCTTGATCACGCGGCGGATATTGCGGCTTAAGCGTTCGAGCAATTCCTTATCTAAAAGCGTCTTTTTGATTGTCTCCGCCAGGCGTGCCGGCGTCAAATCTTCCTGGACAAGCACCACCGCGGCCTGTTCGCGGCCAAAAACGAGAGCGTTGTCTTCCTGGTGCGACTCCGGCATGGGGATGAGGATCGAGGGCTTGGCGAGGTGCGACAGCTCGGTCAGGACTCCCATGCCGCAGCGCGACACGACGAGATCGGCCGCCGCGTACGCCTTGATCATGCCGTCGATATGCACGAATTCGTGCGGATGATAGTTGGCGCGCGGCTCTGTCGCGCTTTTATCGCGACCCGTAATATGGACTATCTGGCAAAACTTCACGAGTTCATTGAGACCGGCCGCGATCAGCTCGTTTATGGCCAGGGCGCCCGTGCCGCCGCCCAGGATAAGGACTACGGGCAAATTGTCATGCAAATTCAGCCGCTCCCGCGCTTCTTTGGGGGTGATATAATATTGGGAAAATTCCGGCCGCAGGAAATTCCCGATCCAGACGGCTTTTTTACCGTAATCGATAAGCGACTTCTCGAACGTTACCGTGATAACCTTGGCGAAGGGCGCGGTCAGAACGTTGGCCAGCCCCGGCCGCGCGTCCTGCTGATGGATTAAAGATGGCACGCGCAAAATCCAGGCGGCCCAGATAACCGGCACGCTCACGAAACTTCCCGCGCTCACTACCAGGTCCGGTCTATATTTTAAAATAATGAAAAACGACTTGAAAAATCCCGCCAGAATAAAGAATGGATCGATAAAATTCTTGAAACTTGCGTATCTCCGCATCTTTCCGCTCGGAATCGATTTAAATTCTATTTTTTCCCTCTCCACCATCGCCCGCTCCGGACCGTGCTTAGTGCCTATCCACAGAAATTCATATTCCTGTTTCCTGTTCCCTGTTTCCTGTTCCCTGTTTCGTGCTTCCTGTTTCGTGACTATCTCCGCCACGCCCAAAAGCGGCGCCACCGACCCGCCGGTCCCGCCTCCGGAGAGGATTATCTTGACGGATTTTCTATTTTGTGATAACATAGATTCAGGTTA
>CAYVIA010000012.1:0-20987 GCA_964451485.1 uncultured Gammaproteobacteria bacterium | reverse complement strand
CATCATTATTACCGACATCATCGACCTATCGGGCGGAACCTCATTAACGATAGATACCATACTGGCAACAGCTGTCTTCATATTTTTTTCCATCCATTTTACCGTCAAAGCTTTCAAAACAAAGGATATAAGATGCCGCTATTGCGGCAAACATATAATCTGGTGTGAAAAGAGAAAAAGGCACGAGGAGGCTCCTAACGATTTCTATCACGTTAAGTGCAGAGATCGTTTCTATCATATCGACTGTAAAGAATAGTCGCCTCTATGAGACATCCGGCCCGACGCACACGCGCCGGGTTTTTTCTTTTTGTCATTCCTGGCCGCGGCCAGAAATCCAGGTGCGAGCCGCACTCTCTCCATGTCTGCGAATAAATCCTTTCATATCGGATGGTCCTTTTCTGCCTTTGTCATCCCGGGCCGGGACCCGGGATCCAGATGCGATCCGTACCGCTGCATATTCTTATACCTTGGGTTTGCATTCATGCTCCTGCGCCCCCTCTGGATCCCAGATAGCCCTTCGGGCTTCCGGGATGACAAAGCAATATGTGTTGTTGCGCTTAAACAATGCATATTTCGTGCTCCATGTTTCCTGTTCCATGTTACCTGTTCCGTGCCGTCGTCGTCTGCGTGCTGATATTGACTAAAATCCCCAGGGCCGCGAGCGTCGCCAGGACCGAAGAGCCGCCGTAGCTGACGAGCGGCAGGGGTACGCCGGTCATAGGCATGATATTGATGATACCGCCTATATTGATGAACGCCTGCAGGGTAATCCAGCTCACGATGCCTATAGAGAGGATTCGGCCGAAAATATCCGGCGCGCGCGCGGCGATGCGGTAACCGCGGTAAAAAATGAACAAATAACAAAAAACCAGTAAGCCGCCCGTAACCAGTCCGGTTTCCTCGGCAATCACGGCGAAGATCGAATCGCCGCTCACTTCCGGCAGATACATGTACTTTTGCCTGGACGCCCCGAGTCCGCGGCCGAAAATCCCGCCGGAGCCGACGGCGATCAATGACTGGTTCGTCTGGTAGCAGACATCTTGCGTATCCGATTCCGGGGAAAAAAGGCACCTGAACCGGTCCATCTGATAGGACTTTAACTGTACCATCACGGCAAATCCCAATATTCCTATCAGGAGGATAAAAAGAATGTGCTTGATACTGCCGCCGCCGACGAAATAAACGATAAAGGACGTGGCGGCGATAATGGAAAGCGTGCCGATATCCGGTTGTTCGACCATCAGCGCGGTAATAATCCCCAAAATCACCAAAAACGGCCCTATTCCGCGGGCCACGTCGTAAAGCTCTTCCTTCCTCGTCTCCAGCCAGGCGGCCAGATAAAGCAAGAACGACAGCTTGACGAATTCGGACGGCTGCAGGGAAAACCCGAAAACGTTGATCCAGCTCCGGGCCTTGCCGTAATTGGTCGACAATCCGGGAATAAAAACCAGGAGGAGAAGGACGATGGAAAAAACCAAAAAACCGAAGGCGTATTTGCGCCAAAGATGGTAATCGGTCCGGACCATAAACAAAAAAACGCCCAGCCCGAAAATCAGCCCCCATAATTGATGTTTGAAATAGTAATAAGGGTCACCGAACTTCGAATAAGCGACTGCCGCCGAAGCGCTCGATAAGCTTATCAGCCCGAAAATGAGAATAATGAAAATCAAGGCAAGCAAAAATTTATCGGCCTCGTGCCGCGCCACCGCTTTCGACTTCTCCCCTTTTTTGAACAAAGGCATGGGTTGTTGAGATTATTAGGATTATTGGGATAGTTGGGATACGGATTACCGACCACCCCAAACATCCCAATTATCACAATAATCCCACAAATCCCATTTTACATGGTATTATCAAGCAAAAAGATGATCAATCCGATCGTCGCGGTTACGCCGGCTATTACCCAGAACCTCATGACGATCTTCGGCTCGGACCAGCCCTTGGCTTCAAAATGGTGATGGATGGGGGCGGACAGGAAGACCTTCTTCCCTCCTCTAAGTTTTTTCGACAGGATTTGTATGATGGTCGAGACGGCCTCAATCACGAAAATAAAACCCAAAAACGGCAAAATAAAAACCGTATTGGTATATAAAGCCACGAGCGCCAAAGTAACGCCCAGGGGGATGGAACCGGTATCGCCCATGATAAACCTGGCCGGATTGATATTGAACCAAAGGAACGCCAGGAGCGCGCCCGCGATGATACCGCAAAAAACAGCCAGGTCGTATTTACCGGTAGCGAACGAAATCACGCCATAAGCCCCGAAGGAAATCAGAAGCGTGCCGCCCGCCAGGCCGTCAAGACCGTCGGCCTGATTGACCGCGAAAGCCGTACCGACCACCACGGCGATAAAAAACAGGATGTATGTCCAGCCGACGTAAAAATTCCCCATAAACGGAACGTGGATAACATCCCATTCGAGCTTGAAATAAAACCAAAGAGCGCCCACCAGGGCGATAGCGGCGTAAATCAGCAGCTTGTGGGAAAATTTTATGCCGCGCTTCTTGTATCCGAGATGGCGGACATCGAGAAAATCGTCCGCCAGCCCCACCAGCGCGGAAGCTACGAGACACCCGAGCGGCAGGAGTGTTTGGCTGCGAGAAAGGAAATTCAGGTTATGAAAAATACTCCAGGGCATGAAATCTGATAAATAATAAAAAACCAGAGCGAATAACAAAACCGTAACCCAAACCAAAAGCCCGCCCATGGTGGGAGTTCCTTGTTTATGCGCGTGCATGCGGGAAAAGAGAGGCGTAGTGCCGTCATTGCGAATATGCTTCCCCAGTTTGTATTTGAATAAAAAATGTGTCAGTAACGGCGTCCAGGCCATGGTAAAAATAAACGCCAAGGCGGCGAAAAACAAAATTTTGATGACGTAAAAGTCGTTCATATATCTCGATAATTTTTAATTTTATAATTTTTAAATAAATTTTAAATCAAAATTTTTAAACATTAAAAATTATTACCTAAAATTTACCAAATAAATCGAAACCAGGGAAACCAGCAGGATTATATTGCTTAATAACGCGCCTGCCAGCAGGATATGGGACGCGAATCTTCTGTCTTTGTGCCCGGCAATCGCACACAATAAGATAAAATTTATGACGATTATCAACAGGCCGAGTAAAGGTATGATATAAAGTTTTTTCGGGCTGCCGATCAGGTTAATGCCGAAGTCCACGCTGTAATGAAGGGCGATCAATTCGCCATGCACTTTAGCGGCGATATACCAAGCCGCCAGCCAGACAATAAAATTAACGAAGCACAACAACGACAAATATATCTTTGTGTGGGAATATGCCCATGTTTTCTCCAGATTATTTTTAGCGGATCGGCGAAAAACATAAAAAAAATTCGATATTTTCGATAATCCCGGCATAAAGATAGTAATATATGGCCGCAATAATTAACAGCTTTTCTTCTTATAATTTAACATATTGTCGCCGAAAAAGAAAGGCAAAAAAGTATTTAACTTTGTCCACTTTTATAAATAACCAATTTTGTGTTATAATAAATATGATATTCAATTTAAAACTTCATCTATGTTTACCTCCGAACAACTTAAAAATATCATGGCCAAGGCCGATGTTCTTACGACGAATGACTTCGATAAATTCGCGCAAGAAGCGAAAACCGCGGGGAAAAATATAGAGAATTATTTGTTCGAAAAAAAAATAATCACGCCCGTAGTTTTGTTCGAAAGCGCGGCTACTTATTACAAACTGCCCTTTATCGACCTGAAAAACCAGACGATCCGCAAAGACGTACTTTTCACGATTCCCGAGCCCATCGCCACCACGCATAACCTAATCGCTTTCGACGCCAATGACAAGGAAATAAAAATCGCCACCACCGACCCCGATGACCTGGAAATATTCGAATTCATCAGGAAGAAAACAGGACTGCAGCCGAAAGTATATTTAACCGTCCCGGACGGCATCAAAGACACCTTGAAGCAATATCACAAAAGCTTGAAGGCGGAATTCGACTACCTCTCAGAGGGGAAAGGCGGCGAAAAACAGGACGATCTGAAAAAACTGGCCGCCGACCTGCCGGTCGTGCGCATCGTCGATACCCTGCTCGAATATTCAATCATGGAAGGAGCCAGCGATATCCATATCGAACCGGAAGAAAAGAACGTGCTGGTACGGTACCGCATAGACGGCATACTGCACAACGTCATGGTCCTGCCTAAAAACGTCCATGCGGGTATAATAGCGCGCATAAAAATCCTGGCCAACCTTAAAGTCGACGAACATCGCCTGCCCCAGGACGGACGCTTCAAAATCTCCACCGATGAGTATAATGTGGCTTTTCGCGTTTCCATCATTCCCGCTTTCGACGGAGAAAAGATCGTCTTGCGCTTACTTAACGAAAAAGCCCAGGTACTGACGCTGGAACAATTAGGCCTGCAGCCGAAAGCCCTGGAAGTCGTCAAAAGAAATATTTCCAAACCGCATGGCATCACGCTGGTTACCGGCCCGACCGGTTCGGGTAAAACTACCACCCTCTATACCGTCCTCAATATCCTCAATACCCCCCAGGTCAATATCTCTACCATCGAGGATCCGGTGGAATACCGCATGCCGCACGTCAATCAATCGCAGACAAACGCCAAAATCGGCTATACTTTCGCCTCGGGCCTGCGCGCGTTCCTGCGCCAGGATCCCGATATAATTATGGTGGGCGAGATACGCGATCAGGAAACCGCGGAAATAGCCGTCCATGCCGCCATGACCGGCCACTTGGTGCTTTCTACCATCCATACCAATAATGCCGCCACCACCATGCCCCGCCTGTCGGAAATGGGTATCCCGACGTTCCTGATCGCCACCACCGTTAACCTCATTATGGCCCAGCGTCTGGTGCGGAAAATATGCACCAACTGCATCCAAAGCTACAATCTTTCCACGGAAACGGTCGAAGACATGGAGAAACAGCTGGATATAGAAAATATACTCAGAACCATGGAACGGGAAAAATCGATCATCAACGCCAAAAAAGGGCTGAAATCCCTTCTTTTCTATCGCGGCAAGGGCTGTAAACGCTGCAATAATACGGGATATAAAGGCAGAATCGGCATCTACGAAACCCTCGAAAACTCCGAAAAAATCTCTTCCCTGATGCTACAGAACGCCAGCGCCGAAGAAATCAACAGGCAAGCTATAGAGGACGGTATGCTGACCATGGTGGAAGACGGATTCATCAAAGCCAAGAACGGTATTACTACTATTGAGGAAGTAATGAGGGTGTCGAAAGAGTAGACCCGCCCGACGCTGATAATTATAATTTTCACTTTCAATTTCAAAATTATGCCCGTCAATTTATCATCATTACCATCCGATGACAACAGTCAGAAACCGACGGAAAACGAAGCGCCCGCAGCCACTACTTCGGAAGAAGAAAATACGGAATCGACCATGGACAAAATCAATAATTATCTTTTGAGGTTTTCCCGTATCCCGCTCAAGGAAAAACTTTTCTTCGTCCAACACTTGGGGATAATGCTTAAGGCGGGTATTTCTCTGGCCAGGGCTTTAAAAACCCTTGCCCGACAAACCGACAACAAACGCTTCGCCAAAATTCTGGATGATATCGCGGAAAAGGTGGAAAAAGGCAACACTTTCTCCGATTCCCTTAAGGACCATGAAAAGGTTTTCGGCGAATTGTTCATCAATATGGTCGAGGCCGGCGAAATCTCCGGTAAACTGGAAGAGGTTTTGCACCAGCTGTTTATCCAAATGAAAAAGGAGTATAAACTCATCTCGAAGGTAAAAGGGGCCCTGACATACCCGACCGTCATCATGTGCGCCATGTTCGGTATCGGTACCTTCATGATGATAGTGGTGGTACCGAAAATCACGAGTATGTTCGAGGATATGAACGCCGAATTGCCTTTGCCCACGAAAATCCTCATCACCGTCAGTAACACGCTCGTCCACCACGGGCCCATATCGGCCGCTGTTTTCATTATTTTCGTCGTCGCTTTCGTGAAGATCATCAAAACCAAAAAGGGGAAATACGTTTTCCAGGCGATCCTCCTGAAACTCCCCGTTATCTCGCCAATCATAAAAAAAATAAACCTGGCCCGCTTCGCCCGCAATATCAGCTCTCTTTTAAAAACGGATATCATGATCATCAAAACCTTCCAGATAACCGCCAATGTCCTCGGTAATGTTCATTACCGCAAAGCGATAATGGATATGAGTCAAAAGATCAAGAAAGGCGGAAAAATCAGTGATGTCATAAACTCTTATCCGCACTTATTTACGCCCATTGTCGCGCAAATGGTAGCGGTCGGTGAGGATACCGGCGAACTCGATAATATCCTCATGGAATTGGCCGAATTTTACGAAGAGGAAGTCGACCAGATCATGGAAAACCTGCCGGCCATCATCGAGCCGCTCTTGATACTGTTTATGGGTGTCGGCGTAGGCGGAGTGGCCATATCCATTATCATGCCCATGTATTCGCTCACCGCCGCCATCTGAATAAAAATTGAACCCATGCATAAACGGGGCGCAAATTATAATCATGATGAAACATCGTCATAAAAACGAAGCGGGTTTCACTTTGATGGAGATTATCGTTTCCTTGTTTATTATTATGATACTGATGCTGGGAATATACGGCATGATACTTCTTTCCCTGAAAGTCACGGCCGATAACCAGGCGATCGTCGAAGCTACCGAGATCGCCAACGAAAAGATGGAGGATATCCGCAATCTTCCTTATCGCAACGTCGGTGTCGCCGGCGGCATTCCCAGCGGTTCCATTCCGCAGGAGGAGACGGTTACCCGCGACGGTTCTTATGCCGTCAATACCTACATTACATATTATGACGATCCTTATGACGGTGAAGCCGGTTCCAGCACCCCGGATACGATCATTAACGATTACAAGATTGCTACGGTGGTGGTCAGCTGGGAAGGCAGATTCGGGCACAAAGAAGTTACGATTTTTTCGAAGATCATTCCCCACACCCTGGAAACGCCGGAAGGCCTGGGGGTATTGAAAATACGGGCGCTCACCAAAGCGCTGCAACCGGTAGCCGCCGCTGAAGTGAGGGTGGTCAATAATTCCACCTCTCCGCCCATAGATGTCGTCAATCTTACCGGCGACGACGGTACCCTCCTTTTTCCCGCCCCTACCTCCACTCCCAATACGTATGAAATTACTGTTACCAAAACCGGTTATGGCACGGACAGGACCAATGCTCCCTCTACCGCCCTCACGCCTTATCACATGACCCTTGCCAACGAGGGAGACAAGGCCGAAGAATTGTTCTACATCGACAAATTAGCCGCGCTGCAGATAAGGACGGTTACCTCTGACCTGCCGGACAACTGGCAGGTCAACACCGGGCCGGGCGGACGCGACCAGGCTGGGCCGGGCGCCGGCACGGACGCGAGCGATAATATATATTTCGCCTGGCAAAGTTATACCTCTACCTCGTCGCATGTTTATCTGCAAAAATACGATTCATCGGGGGTAAAACAGTGGACAAACGACATCGTGGCGGCCTCCACCCAATTCCAAACCAACCCCGATATCGTTACCACCTCCGGAGGCGTATCTTACGTCGTCTGGCAGGATAATTCACTGACCCTAAAACAACTGACCGCAGCCAGGCCCCAAAACAGATTCGCCGACGATTATCCGCCGGACTACCTCCTCCCCGGCCCGCCGCGGACCACCCCCCCTTACGTTATCACGACGAGTGGCTTAATTCCGCGTACCGCCTTGTCATTACTCGGAATTTTCTCTTTCCCAAAACTGGAAACGGCTATCGGCCGGATTATGCGTATTGCCGGCAATGGATTCGCGATCACGCCGGCTATGGCGGCCGGAGCGGTAGTGCAAACCAAAATCGGTTCTGTGCCCTGGAACGGCAGTACGCTTACCGCCACCTTCGACAACCCTCCGACAGAAGGCAATATGATTATCGCTGTCGCCGTCCATCGTCATGCGAACGCGTCTTTCGCTTTACCGTATAATACGGCGGGAAGTTTTACCGAAGCGGTATATAGCGATACGTCTTATTCATTAGATACGGGAATCTGGTATAAAGTCGCCGGTTTCGGTGAACCGTCACAGGTAACGCTGATCTCGGACGAAAATATCGACGGTGGCGTGCTCGTGCTCCTTGAAGTTTCCGGCCTCGACCCGGACGACCCCATTGACCAGGTCGTTCCCAACGATCAAACCGATAGCTCGTCCAAAACCGCTACTACGGGATTTACGGCTTCCACGGAAGCGGGCGGATTCGCCGTGGCCGCCTGCGCCTTCGCGGATAATGATTTCAATACGCCCAATTCTGCCAACTGGTCCTCCGGTTCGTCCGATAACTGGACTCATCGCCTTTGGCGGGATTGGTGGACCGATAATGACGGCTCCCTGGCAGTGGCTACGCTCGACGTTACGGCCGCGGCGGCACAAAGCGCGACGCTCACCCTGACCGGCGGCTGGAGTAACGAAGAAAGAAACAGCGCCTTGGCGGTCTTCCGGCTTTACGCTCCCGACAATGTCGTGGTCAGCGCCAGCGGCACGCAAACCTCCGCCGTAACCGCGCCGCAAACGGATCAATATATCGGCGGCGCTTTCGTTCTTACCGACACGACCGGCGCTCATACCGTCAACGATATCACTATTACGGAAAACGGTACGATCGACGCGCAAAACGACCTGACGAATATAAAATTATTTTACGATATAGACGCGACTGCGCCTTACGACTGCGCCTCGGAAAGCTATGGAGGAAGCGAAAGCCAATTCGGCGCTACCGACGCGGACGGATTTTCGTCCGCCAACGGTACCTCGACTTTTAGCGGTGCGATCGATATAGACACGGCCCATACCATGTGCGTTTATGCCGTCATGGATATAGGTTCCGGCGCCGATGGCGGCGATACCGTCGATATAAGCATCAATAACCCTTCGAGTGATGTCGTTTTATCCTCCGGGTCGGTAACGCCGGCTACGCCCGTAGAGCTATCCGGTTCTACCGATATCGACAAACCGGCCGAATTACAACAGATACATTACCGCTGGAGAAACGACGACGGGTCTGAAGCCGATGCCGGTTGGGCGGCCAGCCAGGACATTGCCGATTCCGTGCTCGCAAGCGACTCTATCCGCTTGCGTTTCGAAATCACCAACGGCGGTACTCTTACCTCCGCGCCCGCGGAATACCGCCTGGAATACGGCAAAAAAACGACCGATTGCGCCTCTATCGCTGGCTGGACAGCCCTACCCGCGGATTCGAGTCAGCATTGGCGTGTAATCGATTCTACGTACCTGACGGATAATGACCCCACCACCGATGTCGTCTCCGGACTGACGAATGAAAATTATTCTTTTACGGCCGGCTACGTCAAAGACGGCGGTAACCAAACGCCCGCCATCACGCTCGCGGGGAATGAATTCACTGAAATAGAATATACGATCAAAGCCACGGGCAATGCCGAAGACAGTGATTATTGCTTCCGGCTGACGGACGCCGGCTCGACCGCCGACTTTACCTACGCCATATATCCGGAAGCCAGTATCCGCGGAGACGAAAATATCTTCATCAAAGCATTGAATCCGGACGGTAGTGAATTATGGTCCGTCAAAAGAGCCAACGAAGACATAAGCGGCGAAGACCAAACAGACCCGTGCGTCGCCCTCACCGATAATTTCGGTACGGCTACCACGGTAGTCGCCTGGACAGACGGACGCAATGGCAATGACGATATCTACGCCCAGAGTTTTGACTATCAGGGAAATAAAATTTGGGCCAATGATCTCGAGATTACCGATGCGGCCACCGACGACCTTTATCCGGCCATCGCCATCGACCCCAATGACGACTTACTGGCGGCCTGGACAAACGATAGCGCCACGGATCAGGATATCTACCTGACCAAATATGACTTAACCGGCGTTCTTTCGTGGCCGACAGCAATACAGGTAACCTCATCCGGTTCCGACGAATACTCCCCCTCCCTGACGACGGATTCGAGTGGCGATATCTATCTGGCGTGGACGGAAGATAACGCGGGTGCATATCACGCTTATATCGCTAAATTCGATACTGACGGAACCGAGCTTTGGCGGCGAGCGGTCAATACGGATACCCAAAATACCGACCGATATGAACCCAGCCTATATATCCGCGGTACCGACCTGTACGTTTCCTGGACGGACGAGCGCAAAGGTAATCCCGACATCTACGTACAAAAATACGATTTGGACGGCGTACCGCAATGGACCCGGGACGCCAAAACCAATGTCGGCACGGATACGTTTCCACAGGATAATTCCCGGATGGTAATCGACGCCTCCGGCGATCCATATGCCGTTTGGCAGGACAGCCGCGAGGGAAATTACGATATATACGCGGCCGAACCGAAAGACCCTGGCGTTTTAGTCGATTTCGGCAACGTGCCGCTAATCGTTACCGGTACGAAATTAATCAGCCAAACGCCTCCCATATACGAATACGACCAACAGCAGGTAACGGACGCGAGCGGATATGTTACTTTGCCGGTGGAATGGGACGACACCGGCTACAGCATAGAGATAAATTCCGCCTCTTCTTCGCTGTCAATCATCGAAAGTGATCCCGTCCAGCCGCTCGTAATCATGCCGGAAGAGTTCGAAACCATAACGCTTTACGTGGAATAATTTTATCATCAATGCCATCAGGAATTTCCGACAACCGGGGCTTTACCCTCATAGAAATATTAATCGCTATGAGCATTTTTACCGTAGTTTTCATACTGGGAGCCGATTATATCACTACCGGATTCCGTGGCTCTACCTTCCAGAGCGAACAGGAAACCGCCATCCAAAACGCCAGGCGCGGCATAGAAACGATGACCAAGGAAATCAGGGGCGCTAACCAATCCGCCCAGGGAGATTATCCTTTGGCCACGATCGATGATGATAACCTGATCTTCTACAGCGACGTGGAATATGACGATACCATGGACAAAATAAGGTATTTCGTAGACGGATCGGACCTGAAAAAAGTCGTAACCCAGGCCGGGCCCGCCAATGATTATAACCAGCCGGGAGCGACCACCACTATCGCTCACTATATCAACAATCAAAGCGAACCTCTTTTCGCTTATTACGACAGCGACTATGCCGTCACGGATGCCCTCAATGACGTCCGGCTGATAAAAATACGGCTGAAGATCAACGTTACTCCGGAAAGAGCGCCTAATGATTACTATGTGGAAACGGACGTTCACCTAAGAAATTTAAAAAGCAATTTATGATCACGCACGAAACAACGGTCGTTGAACGGAAACGGCGAAATCCACAAACCGGCTCTATGCTGATAATCGTCATCGTCATTACCGGCCTGTTTTTGGTCATACTGATGGGAGCTCTTGGCCTCGCCGTCATGCAGCAAAGGCTGGATATACAAAAAGTGGCCGGCGCCCAGGCCCTGAATATCGCCGAAGCCGGAGTGAATTATTATCGCTGGGTTTTATACCATGACCACGAGGAATACTGCAACAAGGAAACATGTATCGGCTCGCCGGATTACGGCCCCTACGGCCCCTATGCCTATAAAGATTCCGCCGGCAAAAATATCACCGGTTACTATGAGCTATATATAACGCCGCCGGAAGCATACGGCTCTACCATTGTCAATATCAGGTCGGTCGGGTGGGTGGCCGACCATCCGGAGACCAGGCGCGAAATCGAGGTCCAATGCGGCATTCCTTCCTGGTCGAATTATTCGACTCTTTGCGATGCCGCTATCCGCTTCGGCGAAGGTACGGAAGTCTGGGGCCCTATCCACTCGAACAGCGGCATACGTTTCGACGGCGTCGCGCATAATTTGATTTCTTCCTATGTCCCGAATTATGACGATCCCGACCATTCCGGCCCGAAGGAATTCGGCGTTCATACCCACGTTTATGCCGGCGGCAATTATGACCCGAATGAAACCTGCTCCGACCCCTGCGACAACCCCGACCCTCCGAATTATAGCGGCGATCCGAACAATCCTTTCCTGGCCGGACGGGAATTCCCCACTCCCGAATCGATAAGCTTCAATCTGCTCGGTGATTATGCCTCCTCAACTCTCCAGCGGGCGAAAGAAAACGGCATTGTCATCCCCAATTCCGGCGCTGAAGGGTACCATATTACCGTTACGCCCGCATCCGGTATCGAAAACGATACTTTAACCATTAAAACCGTAACTTCCATTACCGCCCGATGCTATGCCAACGGCGATTGGCAGGATACGGACGGCATAATCAGCGAAACCTCCTATCTCTCTACTACCACCCCGCCTAACGGCCTCGTCTTTATCGAAGACAATATCTGGATAGACGGCCAAATCGAGGATGACCGTATTACTATCCTGGCCATGGATAACCCGGAAACCACCGACATCAACGTCAGTCCCGACATTATCCTCAACCACGACATAATTTATACAAACTATGACGGCTCCGATTCGTTAGGGTTGATCGCCGACGATAACGTCAGCGTGGGACTATATAGCGAAGATGACCTGCGCGTCGATGCGGCATTGGTGGCCAGAAATGGCAGAATCGGCAGGAATTACTTCAGTAGCGGTTGCGATTCGACGTATTACAAGCGCGACGTCATTACGGTTTATGGCGCCCTGTCCACGAAAAATCGCTACGGCTTTGCCTGGACCGACGGCACCGGCTATGATACCCGTAATTTGATCTATGACTCCAACCTGACTTTCCGGCCGCCGCCGCACTATCCTACCACCGGCGAATATACCTTCATCTCCTGGAAAGAAAATTAAAAAAGTATTATTTTTCATCCTAAACTGGCGTAAATGGAAAAAAACTGTTATAATTATAACGGTGAAATAAATTAATTTTATTTTTATTGAATATGTTCATCGAACATTCCGATTTCCCCCTCGGGCTGGATATTTCCGACCTTTCCTTGAAATTCGCGCAATTAAAGGTCGGTAAAAATAAAATCAGTCCGCAAACCTTGGGTAAAATAGACCTTGAATCCGGTTTGATTAAGAATGGCGAGATAATCAATAAACAGGCGGTAATCAGTAAGATAAAGGAACTTATCGCCAAGCCGAAATTCGGTTCCGCCACGTCCCGCGACGTAATTGCCTGCCTGCCCGACCCGAAGACTTTCGTCAAACTGATCGGGGTGAAAAAAAAGGAAAACGAATCCTCGGGTGAAATAACCGCCGAACTGGAGAAATACGTTCCCGTGCCCGCAAGTGAATTGTATTACGATTGGCAGCTCATCGAAGAAAACGACAACAGCCGTTTTATCCTGGTGGGAGCGGTCCCGAAAAATATCGTCAATCAATATATTGACCTCTTGCAATCGGCCGGCTTGAACGTGCTGGCGTTGGAACCGGAGCCGCTTTCGATTTGCCGCTGTTTACTGGCGGAAGAATCGCCGCGCTTCCACGCGGAAAAAAAAATCAACTACGGCATTATCGACATAGGCGCGAAAAGAACGAGCATGATCGTTTACTCGAAAAATACGGTAGTGATGTCGGTCAGCATGCCGATTTCCGGTGATGCTATTACGGAAAGAATCGCCAAAGTACTCGACATCGACAAGGACCAGGCGGAAAAAGCGAAAATCATCTGCGGGCTGGACAAGCAAAGGGCCCAGGGGATAATTTTCGATATTCTGTCCGATATAATCGACGATTTGGTTGAAAAAATCAAAAAGGCCATACGGTTCTACGATTCCCATTATGCCGACAGGGGGGCCCTTGACGAAATCCTGCTGTGCGGAGGGGGCGCCAATGTCAAAAACATAGATAACGTTATCGGTAAAGCGATATCGGCTAAAATGGCCGTGGGGGATCCTTTCGTGAATCTGACCATGTCCGACAATAATTTATCCCGTAGCTTGATCGAATCGCATAACCTGAAATTTAACTTCATCAAAAACCAAAAAGACGCCAATCTGTCCGTAACCCAAAACTCGAGCTTAACCTATACGACGGCTATCGGACTGGCCCTGCGCGATATTTTTATCGCCGGCCATTAAAATAAGTCGAAAACTTTTTTTCTAATCTATGCTATATCTGAACATCATTCCGGCCAAACTGAAAAAAGAAACCCAGCTCAACAGTATCTATAAACTGTGTAAAAAACTTATCTTATCTTTGAGCGTAGTCTTTCTGTTATTCGTCATATCTTTGCTCGTGGTCGAACTAATAATGCAGGCCAATTTGGTAAAAACCGTGGATGAAACGACGCTGGTTACGAAGAACACCGAGAATTCAACCGCCAAAGTAAGGGCGATTAATGACCAGCTGAGCGCTATCGAAAATATTCAGAATGACATGGTTTACTGGTCTTATTTGCTGGAGTTCATATCGCGACATACGAACGAGGGCATATCTTTCTCGCGCGTCACTACTGACAAAAAGAAAGGTACGCTGACCCTGCTCGGGCACGCCTCCGCCAGGGACGATTTGTTGTCTCTAAAGGATTCGATCGATGAATCATCCATTTTTACGGATGTGAACTTTCCCATCCAAAATTTACTGGAAAAGAATGACATTAACTTCGAAATAAGCATGAAATTCAAAGACTATGATTTCAAAAACCTTCAGTAAACTTAACGCCCGCAATAAGATAATAGTCATTACCGCTATCTTCGTCGCCTGCGGTCTTTCCCTGCTGTATTTCGTCATCATGCCCGCTGTGTCGGATATTAAAGACCTCAAAAGAAAGATCATAGACCAAAAGATAGAGCTCGAACAGAGAGTGGCAAGGGGGGCGAACGCGAAACAAGTGAACGAAAATTTGAATAAAATAGAACCGCAATTGCAAAAATTCGAACAAATATTCGTCAATCAGGGCCGTGACCTCGAATTCATAACCACCCTTGAAGGAATTGCCGATAAAAATAACGTGGAACAAAAAATCGGCCTGGGACAGCCGACGGGACAGGAAAACAAAACATATAAAAAAATCCCCCTCGAACTGACGGCCAGCGGGAAATATGACGACCTATTGAACTATTTGGCGGACCTGGAGTCGTCGAACTATTACCTTAATATCAATTTTTTGGAATTCGGCGGTTCCCAGTCCGCCGCCGCCAACAGCTTGAAAATCTCGGCGGATACATACTGGAAATAAACATCTAAAAACTTCCTTCGCATGAAATCAAATTTCAACGTTAGCGCCTACAAAATGAATAAATATATCTATTTGTCCGCTCTCGTGATAAGTTTAGTGATGGCTGCGTATTTATTTCATTTCATCAAAAAAAACGTATATAGTATATACGTCCTGGACCAAGGTACGATGGGTGTTCGGCGGAATTCTTCTTCTGGGGAGATAGACATGAAAAAATTCGATAAGATCATAGAACGACTGAACGACAAAAAACAAAGGAACAACATCAAAAAATCAAACGATATTCTCGATGATGGAGAAAATAACGATAACGCGGCAGGGAGATCGTCGGAAGAAGAGTTTTATTTCTGAAATTACGCTAAAGACAATAACTTAGCGACATAATAATCGACTTCCGGGATATCGACCCGAGCGTCTCCGCTCTTAATACCGTCGCGGCCTAACCGACGGTCTTTTGTTACTGATCTTATTTTATCCGCCAAATCACGCCCGTCTCCGGGGGCGAATAAAACACCCCCGAACTCATGTACTAATTCGGTGATGCCGCCGATACGGGAGGCAATAACCGGCAAGCCCATACCGATTGCTTCGTAAATCACCGTCGGAGAATTCTCGTAACACAACGACGGACAAACCAGACAATCCGCTTCAGCCATTAAATCCATAATTTTTGCGTTGTCCACTCTGCCTAAAAACTCGACATTATCGTTCTTGCCGGCCATACGGGCGGCTTTTTTAAATTGCGAGCCATCCCCCGCCACAGTCAGCCTGAAGGCCGGTATTTTACCTGCCAGCAGATCCAGTGCGCGCAACAGGAAAAGTATGCCCTTGTGCTCCTCTATCAGCCCCGCGTAGATCATCTTAAACTCTTTCCTCGTCTTTTCGCCATTGTGTACGCTTGCGGTCTTGTCGGCGAAAAAAGGATTTGGCAAGACGATTTTTTCGGCTTTGGCAAAAAACCCGCGCTTCTCATGTTCGTTCATCAGCCATTTGGACGGAGAAACGACAACGAGTACTCCGCTGAATAATTCTTTGCATATTAACTGATATATTTTCGCCGCTATACTGTCGACTATCCTTTCTTTTCCGAATAACATCAGTCCGGAAGGGTGTAGTAGCTGAATATCGTGCAGGGTATGGATATGCTTCAGGCGCAGTCTTTTTATCACTATCGGCGTCAACAACCCCAAACCGGCCAAATTATGCGTAATGACCAGATCCGGTTTCTCGTTCTTCAGTATACTCCTCAATTCGAAATATTTGGCGATGTCGAACATATCGCCCAGATGAAAAAAAAGACGAAAAATTCTGGGGAGTCGGTCAAGATAATGATATGAACTTTTGAGATAACGGATCCTCACCGAACCGTCGGTCTCCGGCGGATGGCTAAAAAACGGCCGCGCGGTGATAATGACAACCTCGTGGCCGCTTGCCGCAAAACCGTCAGCACACAATTTTACTATTCGTTCTGCGCCGCCGCGGGCGAAATCCCCGTATAAATTATTTATTAAACAGATTTTCATACCGATTCATAAACCGTGTTAAATAAATATTATCACAAAAATCCTCTTGACGACTGGCGTCTTAATGCCAGACAATTCATCAAGCGGGTAATAAACTCTATTTAACATGGTAAACCTTAAGCAATTTGTCGGCAAAAACCTTCAGGGCATATTTCGTTTCTGCCAGTTCTCTGGCGGCCAACCCCATCTCTCGTCTTTTTGCGTTATCGCCTAAGAGTATCTTCATTTTAGCCGCCAAGTCGACGGCGTCACCCGGTCTTGCCAGAAATCCCTGCTTGCCGTCCTCGAAAACCGTTCTTACCCCCGGCAAGGCGCTGGCGATTACCGGCAGCCCGCAGGCCATGGCTTCGAGCAGGACGATGCCGAAGGCCTCATTGCCGTTAATAGAGGGCAAAACCAGAAAATCCGACCGCCGGTAAAGATCAACCAGGTCGCGGTCGGACGGCCTTCCCGGGAATTCAACCCGATCAGCGATGCCAAGACGGCGAGCCGAGGCTATATATTCATCCCTTAAATCACCGCCCCCGGCTACGGTTAACCGCCAATTTTTCGAAGCCAGCTTACTGGCGGCTTTAAGCAGGACATTTACTCCCTTAAAATAGTGCGCTCTGTCCAGACCGCCTACGAATAAAATTCTGCATTCTTTATCAGTGTTGCCCGGCCCCGGCCTGAATTTATCCGTATCGACGCCGAAAGGAATCTCATAAAACTTATCGCTATATTTATCGAAGATATCGCCAATAGCGCTCTCGCGGACATAATCGATGCTGGCGCAGGTAACGGCCTCTGCCGCACGAAACAACGAAGGCATGATAATTTTAGACGGCAAACTTAAAAATCTTCCCGCCCGGGAAAGGCCGGCCACGTCCATGTGGTAGTGCATTATCAGTTTAAAGCGCTGTTTAATCAGAGCCTTAGCCGCCCAAACCGGCTCCGCGCCTCCGAAAAAAGGATAATGCAGGTGCGCGATATCGAAATCTTTCAACTGAAAGACCAGTTGCGGCAAAAAAGCGCCGTTGCCCGATTGCAGGAAAGGTTTCAACCGCCTGACCGCGAAGTTAAAAGTCTCGTTTTCCCGGCCGGCTTCTCCGTAATCGGGCGTAAAAACGACGGCCTCATGACCGTAGCCGCCGGATATGTCAGCGAATTGACGCGCCACCTTGCCTATGCCGGCCTTGTAGGGCGGAAACACGCAAACTACCTGAGCTATCTTCATAATGACTAATTAACACGAATAGTTGACGAATTAACACAAATCACGAATAAAAAATAAAACTACCTGCGTCTGAATAACATTTTGTGCCAAAAATACATCATCAAAAATACCATTAATGCTTGAGCGAAATCGATAACGTTAACGCTTTTATTGAAAAGGGCAATCGCGATTATCACCAAAGGCAGGGAAAAAATAACGAATTCATCCCTTGTCTTATCGATCGGCTCGATATAGATAAGCGAATCCTTGTCTTCTTCCTCTTCCTCTTCTTCTTTTGTTTTTTTTACGATATTCCGCCGGGACTGCAATTTAACCAGAAAAATTATGCCGAACAGGGCCAGGGGCACGAACATTTTAATGAATTCGGTAAAAACCGCCAGACGATATCCGAAAATAAAATAAAAAAAACAAAAAAGGCACAAAAGGATGATACCGACGTAAGTCAAAAAATCTATGAATATTTCTTTGGCGGTCATATATTAACTTTTATGCTTATTGCTTTGGGAAATTTCTCTCACGATAGTAGTAATGTTTTTCTCTATTTTTTCTATTCTGAGACGAAGGCGGAAGATGGCATAAAACAGGATAACTATACCCAGGTAAAGCAAAACCTCGATGCCGGAGCCGGAAAAGCCCAAGCCGGCGACCGCCTTGTCTATCCATTTGATGGACAGGATGACGGCCAGCGCCAACAACCAAAAAAACAGCCAGAGAATGAATTCGTTGCGCGATACCGAATTCGCGCGTCTCTGTATCAGTAATCTAATCAGTAAAAAAATGATAATGATGATGGCAATAACCTGCTGAAACATATTAGTTGAATCACTTAGTTAATTTTCCTATCAACAGATCGATAAGTATCCTTAATCCGCCGGTTTTCCTGCCCTTGCCGCCCATGATCTTTTGCCCGAATCCATGGTAAATAACGGTTACCGGAATTTCCATATAGGCCAACCCCTGTTTGAAGGTTTTCTCCTGAATCTCGCTGTTGTGAGCCATGCCGTCGTTTTCGATATTTATGGCCGAAGCCGCCCGGCGGGAAAAAGCGCGCAGGCCGCATTGCGGATCGGACAGGGACCGGCCGATCAATATATTGTTTACCGCCCGAGCGATGGGCATAATAACGATTTTTTTGAAAACAGGGACATGGGACTGTTTGTCCAGGAATCTCGAGCCGAATACGACATCGCACCGCCCGTCGATGATGGGAGCGACAACATCCCCTATCTCGCGGGCCACGAACTGGCCATCAGCATCGAAATGTACGACTATGCCGGCGCCATGCGCGAGCGCGTACTCGTCCCCGGTCTCGAGGGCCGCTCCCTGCCCGCGATTGATCAAGTGGCGCAAAACGACAACGTCTTCCCGGACGGCCAAATCGTAAGTGCTGTCCGTCGATCCGTCATCGACCACTACCACCCGGTCAACCAGCGATTTTACGCCCCTGATCACTTCGGCGATATGCGCTTCTTCGTTGTATGCCGGGATTATACAAAAAATTTTGGCATATTCACTCATATTCATTCGCCGCCGAGAGCATGCTCCACCCCCTTAAGGCCTTTGCTGGCGCGAAGCTCATAAATCGTCTTCTCCAATCCTTTATCCAGCGAAGTAACAGGCATCCAGCCGAGTTCATTTCTGGCCATCGAAATATCCGGCAGACAAAGCGGTGTCATGAACAATATCTCCTTGTCATATACGATCTTCGATCCGGTATTACCGATCATCGTTATTATCTTGCCGGCCAAATCGGTTAAATTCACTTCGATATCCGACCCGATATTGACCGGTCCGGACATGTCCGAGTCCATAATCTTGACGGCGGCATCCACGCAGTCGCTGATATAACAAAACGAAGAAGAAAAATTACGGTCTCCGAAAATAACGACATCTTTATTGTCAAGCACATTGCTTATAAAATCAGGCATCATCTGATCGTCGTTCAGTTTCATTCTCGGGCCGTAAACCCTGAACAGGCGAATTATTTTGGCGTCGACTTTATGTACTGTCCGGTAATTTACCGCCAACGTTTCCGCGAATCTTTTCCCCTCGTCATAAGCGCTTCTTTCCGACAAAAGATCGACACTGCCGGTATCGTCTTCTTTTATTCTTTCGTCATTTCTTCTTCTGGGACCATAAACCACCGATGAGGAAAAATGCAGGAATTTCGCTTCATATTTTACGGCCATATCAAGAACGTTTTTCGTGCCATAAGAGTTAGTCAACATGGTCATGGTTTTATTTTTTTCGAAATCCTTGGGGGACATAGGGCACGCCAGGTTATAGATCTCCTGGATTCCCTGGAATTTAATCCTGAATTTTTCCAGTTCCGGCAGGGATTCGAGGTCTATCGGCTCGGTTACATCATGTTTGACGAATTCGAAATTCGGTTCAGCCAGCAGATGGTCTATATTTTTTTCGTCTCCGGTGGAAAAATTATCGAGGCAAATCACTTTAGAATTTTTTATCAGCTCATCGCAAAGGTGTGAACCGATAAAACCCGCTCCTCCCGTAACGAGGATGTTCTTTTTATCGAAGATTACGTTTTTGGACATAAATAACAATTATCAATTTTCAATTCCGCCAGCTGGCGAAATTGAAAATTGAAAATATTTTTATAATATCTGGAATTAAACTGGGTAATTATCTTAAATATTTAATACGTTATTATCCCCACGTTCACTCCTCCGGAAAAACTTTCATCCAGAGCGTAAAAGGAGCTTATGATCGTGCCGTTCCTGTCGAATACTCTGACGTGCGGCGCGCCTCCGGGGCCGGCGCCGGCTATGATTTCGTCCAGTCCGTCGTTGTTCACATCGCCGGAACCGATACTCACCCCCCCCTTGAAATTCCGGCTAAAAGCGAAAAACTGGCCTTTCAGCTGGGCGTGATCGTCGAATATCCTGATATGCGGACCGCCGCCTTCTCCGGGCGCGGTCACGATCTCGTCTTTGTTGTCGCGCGCGCCGCCGTCTATATCGGCAGCCGCGACCCTGACCCCTCCCCTGAATTTCTCGTCATAAGCGAAAAATTGGCTTACTGCCTTGCCATTGGCGCGGAAAATACGAACCTGCGGTCCGCCGCCGTTGCCCGCGCCGGTGATGATCTCATCGACCCCGTCGCCGT
>CAYVIA010000011.1:0-24613 GCA_964451485.1 uncultured Gammaproteobacteria bacterium | reverse complement strand
TTATTTTTCCTTTTAATTTTAATTTTATTTTTATCCGGAGAAGCAGGGGATTATTATCATAAAATAGTTCTTGCCCAAACCGCCTCCCCCGACGCTATCGCCATCAGAGTTTATCCTAACTTCGATCATTACAGCGCCCGGCGTTGGTACGCGGAGCAGGGATTCACGGGCTCTCCCCAATCGATCGTGGTTGACGGCTACGAGGCGGTGCGCGACGGGCGCACGGTTTACGTCAATGTCGCCAATGTTAACGCCGACAGTTTGTACACCAATATTTATCTCATCTCGTATAACCAGGAAGCGGAAACCGTTACGCAGGATATTTTTTCGCGAATTTTAGTTAATTGGAAATTCAATACGAATATTTCTCCTTTCGGCCATTGCCGGAAAGCGAGCAGCCATACCTGCACCTACGATCAGGATTGTTCGATCGGCGATTCCTGCGACAGCGCTAAGAGCAGGGTTATTAGGGATGCGAAGCGTCTGTCCGATATTACCGGCATGGAGATCGTACTGAATAATTATCAGGCCTCCCGCGGGTATTATCCGAAACTGGCGGCCGGTACGTATCTGCCTCATCGCACCCTGTCCGTCTGGCCAAGCTGGCGCGATACGTTTACGAGCGAGGTGGGCGGAAATATCCCGGTCGACCCGGTCAACCGGCTCGGGCCCTGTCCCGATTACGACAAGATCACCTGCTGGGACGATAATACCAAGACATTCGCCGCCACCCTGCCCGATTTGCCGGATAGCAGCTTGGTTTACCAATATTATACCGACAGCAGCGGTGTTTTTCCTCATCTGTGCGCGGTTTTCGAATCCGGTTTCGGTATTACCGGTAAAGATTTGGCGGCAAGCTGTCCGGAGATATGTCTCGATTTCGATGGCGACGGTTACGGTAATCCCGCCTCCAGCGTATGTCTTCATAGCGAACTTGATTGTGACGACACTAATCCGGCCAGAACCGTTCCCGCCGGTCCGGAGGTTTGCGGCAACGGCCTTGACGACGATTGTGACGGGGCTATCGATTGCGGAGACGCGGACTGCGCCGGAGATCCGGCCTGTTCCACGGCCGGTACCTGCAATTTTAACGGCACGTGCGACGCGGGCGAGACATGCTTAAGCTGTGCGGCTGACGGATGCTGTGGCCCTCCGACCTGCGGAGACGGGTTTTGCGATACGAGCTGCGAATGTCCCTCCGGAGCATCTGCCTGTCCGGCTGATTGTTACTGCGGCAACACTACGGTCGAGTGCGGTGAGCAATGCGACGACGGCAATACGACTTCCGGGGACGGATGTTCTTCCGCCTGCCTCCTGGAGGCGGCCAGTTGCGTAGACGGCGACGGCGATACTTATGACGACTGCGATATCGGTACTTTCGGAGATGACGGCAGACCCAGGGATTGTGACGACGGCAATGTGGCTGTTAATCCCGGCGCGGCGGAAATATGCAACGGTAGCGATGATAATTGTAACAGCGCGATCGATGAGGGCCTGTCCGCGGAGAGTTGCGGGTTCGTTTGTATGGCTTTGAGCGCGACCTATAACTATGACGCGTCCCGCACGGGAAATTTAAGATGCTGCGGCAATAATCCGGGTGAGGGCAACCCCTATGAGCCCTCCGAGGTAACCTGCGACGGGGTCTCGGATAACGATTGCGACGGCCTCGCTGACCCGGTCGATCCGGATTGTACCGGCGTTTGCGGCACTAGCGGTAGCGGCGAAAATGATTGGTATGTGTTCGGCGAGCTGGATTGCAATCAATGTGATCATCCGGGCGATGATGACGGTAACCAGACGACTCCTCCCCAGGTTTGGAATTCCTCCATGGCCGACCAGTGCGATGCCGCCTGCGGCACCGTTTCCGCAACAGTGCGATTAGATGATTATGGCGCGGAAACATGCGACGGCATCGACAATGACTGTAATGGCTCCGTTGATGATGGGTTGGGAGTTACTACTTGCGGCGTAGGGGCTTGCGAAGTTACGGTGAATAATTGTATCGGTGGTGTGCCCCAGATTTGTACTCCGGGGATTCCTGCCGCTTCCGAGACTTGCGGCGACGGCATTGATGACGATTGTAACGGCGTACCTGATGACGGCTGTGGCAACTGTTATCTTGACGCGGACGTTGATGGATATGGTGATCCGACTAATTCCATAGTCGCTGCCGGTTGCCCGTCTGGATACGTTGCCGATAACTCGGACTGCAATGACGGGAACGCGAGTATTCATCCGGGGGCGACGGAAGTATGCGACGGGATCGATAATGACTGCAACGCCGGTACGGCTGACGGTTCGGGAGAAATGGCGCCGGATAACGATAACCAGCAGGGCGTATGCGTCGGCTCGAAAAAAGTTTGCGGCGGTGCGGCCGGATGGGTGAATAGTTATACGTCCGCGTCCATACCGGGTTACGAACCCGCAGAAGCGACTTGCGACGATACTGACATAGGCGGCAATCCTATAGACAATGACTGCGACGGTGATGCTAATTGCGCCGACCCCGACTGTGACGTTGCCTGTGGTTGCCACTTTACCATCACTTTGCCCTGCGGTTTCCCGGGCGGCTCACTTCCTTTACCATTATCGCCGCCTTCTCTGCCGCCGTCGCCCTAATGCTCATGATTAAATATAATTTTGCGGTAACTTTATGAAAATTTCTTTCGTCAAAATTTATCTCTATAGTTTCCTTTTCTGTTTGCTTGCGCTCTGTTGCCTCTCTTCCCCGGCCCGTGCCGCTATTACTTCCTGCCAGCAATATGATTCGTCCACGACGGTCAAAAGCGGCTTCGGTGTACCCTACAATACGTTATCGGCCGCCAAAGAGACCATTATCAACGGCGATTTCGACGATGCCAGCGTTCAGGTAACCGTCAATCTGGGCAACGGTTCCAGTCAGATGTATATTTATAACCAGGGTTATATCTGGCGCGGCGGCGCTTGGCAGCCGGTTTCTCTCGCGGCCGGAAGCAAGGGCAGCAGCGGTTCCTGGCGTATCGGTCGGGCCAGCGCCGTGATTACCACCACGGCCGCAGAACTAAGCAGCGGTTTTTACGTTATCGCCCATATTTGTTCCTGGACAGGCACCGCCTGGAAATGCGGCTGCCGCGACAGTGCCTGCGCGACCCCTTATTGGCAGCTGCAAAGATTCCAGCATGCCGCTTCTCCCGTCTGCGGCAACGGACATTGCGAATCCGGCTCCGGCGAAACCTGCTCCACCTGTTCGACCGACTGCGGCCCTTGTAGCGGTTCCGACACCACCGCCCCCGTCGTCAGCTCTTTTTCCGTTGCACCCACCTCTCTCTCCGCCGGCAGCCAGATTACCGCCTCTTATTCGGTAACGGATAATGCCGCCCTGGCTAGTGTTGAGCTTTTCCGTGCCCCGTCCGGCGTTAATTGCAGCGATACGACCAAAATAGGCTGCGTCTGGACACAGGTAAATTCGGCTAATATTTCAGGCGTTTCTTATTCCGACACCCTGACCGATACCCCCCCCTCGGCCAATACCTATTACTATGGGATACACGTCCTGGACACGGCCGCCCCGACCCCCAATACCGGCTACGAACCGTCGCCGATTAAGGTAACGGTAACGGGCGCGTCTTTTTCGGTCAATATCACTTCACCGGTCAATAATTCGACTTATACGCAAAGTCAGATTATAATTCTGAGTAGTTCGGTAAGCGGTGGGACAACCCCCATAACATACCGATGGACTTCGAATGTCTATGGCGTTATCAGTAATCAACAAAATTTGGCGTTACAAACAGTTACCAATACGGCCATGACAACAGAGATTGCCGGATTATATAATATTTACGCGCCGTCGCTGCTAACTATCAGCGGCGTAAAGCGCATGTGGAGCGGAGGGTGGTTAACTTCCAGCCAATACGGTGATCCGGACAGGATTTTTTATTCGACTTATAACAGTGGAAGTTGGTCTTGGCCGATTGCCGTTAAATGGACCAATGGCGGTTATTCCGACGGTCAGGTTCCCGGATATTTGGTAAATGATCCGACAGTTATAATTGAACCGAGCAATAGCTGGTTATTTATGTATTACACCGCTTTGCCGCAATCCGCGCTTGCCACCTCGGATTGGACGAAACATGCCGTCGGTTTTGCCTCCAGCGTCGACGGCGGCATAACCTGGACGGACCATGGGTTGATTATTACCCCCACTACCGGCGCTTGGGCGCCAAGCGCTTTGATTTCCGGATCGGAAATCTGGATATACTATATGGATGGGACGCCAGCGATAAATTTACATCGTCAGCGGGTCAATCTAAACGGCTGGCAGCTTATCGGCGGAGAAGATAAAGTGAATGCGCCGGCAGTCGTTTCCAATGTGGATGTCAGCATGATGGATAATAAGTATATCATGGTGGCCAATGCCCCGGATCTAAAAAGCATAGTCAGGTATATATCAGTTGACGGATTGAATTTCGTCAATCCGAGTCATAGTAATCCGATCATTAGCGGAGGAAGCAGTAACGTATTGACGCCCCATGTTGAAATGATATCCGCCACCCAATTTAAAATATATTTCGGCTATGATACGACTGGAACAAACTTGCAATCAAGTTCGATCCAGGCATGGACTTTTGACGCCAGTAATCCTTTATCCTCTGGTATACATACGATTAGTTTACAGGCAACCGATAGTTTGGGGGCGAATGCGAACGATGCGGTAAATATAAATATCGGTGGTAGCGGTTCCGACACCACCGCCCCCGTCGTCAGCTCTTTTTCCGTTGCACCCACCTCTCTCTCCGCCGGCAGCCAGATTACCGCCTCTTATTCGGTAACGGATAATGCCGCCCTGGCTAGTGTTGAGCTTTTCCGTGCCCCGTCCGGCGTTAATTGCAGCGATACGACCAAAATAGGCTGCGTCTGGACACAGGTAAATTCGGCTAATATTTCAGGCGTTTCTTATTCCGGCACCCTGACCGATACCCCCCCCTCGGCCAATACCTATTACTACGGGATACACGTCCTGGACACGGCCGCCCCGACCCCTAATATCGGCTATGAACCGTCGCCGATTAAGGTAACGGTAACAACTTCTTGTACTGCCGGTTGTGTCGGTGATGGAGTTGCGGACGACACGACTTGCCTACAGAACCTGTTTAACAGCTCTTGTGCTACCGTGACTTTGCCAGCTGGCAAAATATATAAAGTGACCAGCGCATTGTCTGTTCCGGGGAACAAGACGATTATCGGGTCGGCCTCTACGATTATTACCCAAGATGATACGAATCAACTTATTTATATTTCCGGATCCAATGTTACTTTGAGAAATATTCATTTAACATATCAACCGCCGGCATTCAACATCAATAGGGGATTGATTGTTAATCTTGGGCCGTCAGTCAAGAATATTATTGTTGATAACTGTGTTTTGTCTGGCGCTTATGCTATTGTGGGCGTACACATAAACAATCCTGATATCGAAAACGTGACTATTGCGGACAACGAATTTAATAATATGTATTATGGGGTTCTTTATAACACCACAAATTTTAACGCAACACAACGTCAAGATTATAATATGCATTTAAGCGGTTTAACGGTAAGTGGGAACAAGATGTATGGTTTACAAGGTGATGGAGTTGCTATTAATTCTCCTGTTTATGCGTATAGTCCTTATTGCTCGGGGGGTTCGGGGGTATCCGCTAATAATATTACTATTTCCAACAATGAAATATATGCTCCTAATTCGAAAATGATTGCTTATGGATTTTGCGTGTCTGTGGCCGGAGCGGTTGATGTTGTTATATCCGAAAATTCGTTAATAAATTGTAAGTGGCAGGGGGTGCACATCGAAGATTCGGCCGACAACGTAACAGTAATAAGAAATTATATTTACAATATAATCGGCAGCGAATCGGATGATTTGGAAAGCTGGACAAGCGGTCGCGCCGGAGTGTGGGTAGCTGGATCAAAAAATATTTGGATACTGGACAATCATATTGAAAAAACAATAGATGAGGGTATTTTATTAATACCTAGCACTACCCTGTATTTACCGTGTTCCACCTCATATCCCCGATATAATAATACGTGTGCTATTTCCGCTAATCGTGTTATAGACGCGGGTACTTACGGCATTAGTGTGGGCGGCCCGGATGGAATAGATGTGAATTTTTACATCGGCCCGATAGCGGCGCAAAGTTTGGCGGGTAATAATGTTATCGGAAGCGGTATAGCGCCTTATATTTTGAACGGTAGTCCGACCGGAGTTACCGTTACTGGTAACAGTTGGTAATAATTTCGACAGTTTATTGATAAGCTAATTTAAAAACCGCGCTGTTTAAGCGCGGTTTTGGGTTTTTATTGTTTTATGTGTTTATGCCAGCCACCAAAACCCCAATAAACTGACGAGAAAGCCGATGATGGAGCCGACCACTACCTGGGCCGGCGTATGGCCGACGCGTTCGAGCAGGCGGGGATAATGCTCATCCAGCACCCGATCGTCTTTTAAGTCCCTGACCAAAATATTCAAAACCTTGCCGTGCTGTCCGAGGTAGCGGCGCAAACCAACGGCATCCCGGATAACCACGATCGTAAATACCAGAGCCAGGGCGAAAAGAGGGGATGACAACCCTTCTTCAAGCCAGATGATCGTGGCCAGGGCGATAACGATGGCGCTATGGCTCGAAGGCATGCCTGAATATGCCATTATATCCCGCCATACGATTTTTTCGCGTCTCGATTTTATGATAAGCTTTGCGATCTGCGTGATCAGGCCTGCGGCCAGAGGCAAAAGAAGAGATAGATACATAAATTTTTTGGGATTTTTGTGATTATTAAGATTATTAAGATTTTTGGGATTTCGGGACGATTTTTTTTGTTTTATTTCATTTTAGCGGTAATCTTAGCTGTTTATTTTTACCGGTAAAAAATAGATTTCCGTACCGGCGCATATTGACGACGCCTAAAGATCCCAAAGCCAGAATTATCGCGCCGAAAGAGAATCCCGCCGGATATGGGACGGAAGGGAGAAAGCCGTTAGTTTTAACGGTATTTTCATCTGCTGATTCCAAAGTATTGGCAGTATTTGCTCCAGCAGTCAATACCGCCGATTCGGAATCGTTCGAATCTGCCGGCATATTATCATTTTCAACGGTAGCCGCATAGTCGAAACAATGCCGAAAATTTATTGCGTCGTTGTCAGTTAAACTTACGGCCGGATCGGGAGAGGGCGTCGTGACAGAGGGTGAAGTTATGCTGGAAGTGACCGGCGAATGAGGGGAACCGAAGATTTGGACGATCAGGGTAGTATTTTTTCCGTCAAGACTGCCGTCCATGACTGCTATTCCGATTTCGGAAAAAGAGGGATTCAGAAGATTCTTTTTGTGCGTTTCCGACCGCATCCAGGCCCGCATTACACCCTCGCTTGTCATGAAATCGACGGCCATATTTTCTCCGGCGTAAGAATAATCATAACCCGCCTCGCGTATCCAATCGGAAAATTTTCTGTCTCCGATATTATGCTGGAACGCCTGCGAAGAGAAGATCGACAGGCCCTTATCGTGTGCCGCTTTTGTCAGGAGTTGATTGGCGGTAAGGATATTCATGCCGGCCGCAATTCTTTCTTTATTGGTCAATTCGATGATTTTTTCCGGAGAAACGGAAGAAAGAGAAGCCAGTTGCGGCAATAAAAAAATCCCTATGAGAACACCCAATAGAGAATAATGGATTATTTTATGGTATAATAAAAAGCGCGTATTTGTTTTCGTTTTCATGGAATTTTTGTTTTTATTTTCGTGTTTGTGTATATTTTTTACACGTCTGATTTTATTATATCATATATTAAACAAAAAAGCAATGTTTTTCATAACATGTTTTGAATAATGCCGGCCGGATATTTACTGATTTTTTGACTTGGCGAATTCTAATTCCATTCGCCACCGGAGAAAAATCAGTAAATATCCGGCCGGCCAGACGGAGAGATTAATTAATCGCGTAAGTTCTGTTTATATTATGTCCCTTGTCGATAGATTGATAGAAAGCGGTTACCTTAAAACCCCGGTTATTATCGATGCCTTTCGCAAAATAAAACGGGAGGATTTTTTGCGGCCCGAAGACGAAAATATGGCCGAAGTTAATGCGCCGCTTTCGATCGGGCACGGCCAAACCATCTCCCAGCCGCTGACGGTCGCTTTCATGCTGGAATTGCTGGCGCCGCGGGCGGGCGAGAAGATACTCGACATCGGCAGCGGTTCCGGATGGACCGTGGCCCTGCTTGCGCATATCGCGGGGGAGGCGGGCAAGGTATTCGGGCTGGAAATAGTGGAGGAGCTTAAGGAATTCGCGGAAAGCAATGTCGCTCAGTATGATTTTATAAAAAGCGGCCGAGCGGAAATATTCTGCCGCGACGGATACGGGGGCTTGCCCGAATTCGCTCCTTTTGATAAGATTATAGTGGCGGCCGCCCCGGAAGAAGCGCCGGATAGTTTGCCGGAGCAGCTTAAGATCGGCGGTCGTTTGGTTCTGCCCGTCGGTCCGGAGCACGGACCGCAGGAAATAGTTAAAATAGATAAAATCATGGCCGATAAATACGGCGAAGAAAGATACCCCGGATTCATTTTCGTGCCGATGGTCAGACGCCTTTAATCCGCCACCGCTTAAACCGATTAATATTATGCTAAAAATAATCAAATATATTTTTATCCCGGCGATCGTCTTTTGCGTGGTAGCGGTTTTTTCGTATTATCGGGGAATAAATTCCGTGGCCGACCCATCAGGAAACGCCGTTGCCTTTGCTGTCAGTCCGGGAGAAAGCGTGGATGATATCGGCCGTCATCTGGCTGACGCCGGTTTGATCGGCTCGACGCTATATTTTAAAATTTATGTCCGGTCGCATAATCAGCAGACGGCTTTGCAGGCGGGAGATTATATATTAAAACCATCATTGTCCATTCGGGGAATCGCCGATATCTTAACGAACGGACAAGCGGAAGACAAAGAAAGAACCATTAAGATTATCGAGGGGTGGGATATCGGCGAAATTGATGACTATTTACGGAAAAATGACGTCGTGGGTGATGATGAATTCAGTTTGTTAACCGATAGTAAAATTGGAAATTGGAAATTGGAAATTACCAAGCCCAACTTTCTTCAAGACGCTCCGATAACAGCTAACCTTGAGGGTTATTTATTTCCCGATACTTACCGAATTTATAATGACGCAACCGCTGAAGATATTATCACTAAGATGCTCGATAATTTCGGGATTAAACTTACGCCGCAGATGCGGATCGATATAGCCGCGCAAGGCAAGACGATTTATAATATCGTTATCATGGCTTCCATCATCGAAAAAGAGGTCAGAACCGAAGAGGATATGAAAATAGTATCCGGAATTTTTTGGGACCGGATAGGAAACGGCCAGCCGCTGGAATCGTGCGCCACGCTGGCTTATATCCTGGGAGTGGATAAAAAACAATATACGCTCGAGGATACGGAAGTAAATTCTCCGTATAATACTTATCAAAACAGGGGACTGCCGCCCGGGCCCATATGTAATCCCGGTTTGAACGCGATTAAGGCCGCTATTTATCCTGAATATACTGAATTTAATTATTTCTTAAGTCGGCCCGATACGGGCGAAACCGTTTTTAGCCGGACCTACGAAGAACATTTACGTAATAAAGCCAAATATTTGAAATAATGATTGATATAAAACAATAAAGAGGGTGGGGCCTCAACGTCTCACCCTCTTTTGATTTTACCTGATTTGTGGTATAATAATAACGGTAATTACTTATATTAAAGTATGTTTATTGACCAAGAGTGGAAAAAACAGGAAAAGCAGCCGCAAAAAACCAGGGAAGGCGCGGAAAATAAGAAATCTATTTCTTTGCTTGGCAATGTAAAGAAAAAGAAAACGGATGTTTATCGCGGCAAGGGAGTTTTTTATGCGGCCTTGGTTTTTTCGCTGTCCGTCGTCGCTTTGCTTATTCTTTTTAAGCCGGATTTGTTGAATATCAGACAGATCGCGCATAAGAATCCGCCGGCAAGCGGAGATAGCGGGCAAAGTTCGGCCGTTAAGGGCGGCGGTTTACCCGATATTCCCGACATCAGCGGGCTTGACCCGTTAGACATCGGTTCTTCTACCATGAATCTAAGAGCCGAGGATTTGATGTTCGGTCATTTTTATGAAAGGGCCGATGATGACTTCAGGTCGACATTGGAGAGTTATGCGTTGCCGATTAATATAAAATCGGACGCCGATAATTATTATGACATTTCAAGAAAAATAAACCTTGATCCTTATATCGATGACCTGAACAACAACGGATTCGCGATTCTGGACAATCCATTCATTAAGGAAGCAAATAATTTTTTGGGCATGTATCAATTTTTGCTTAGCAAAAAGATTCCGACGGTAATTACCGATGATTTTATTTTTTATTATTTTCAAAATATATGGAAGCTGGCCTACAAGGAAGTTGAGAAGAACGCTTTTTACGACAATTTATGGAAAATTAATAAGAAGATGTATGATATCGCTCTGACTCGTTATAAGGAAAGGCGGGAGGAAGTGGGTATGGCTAATGATCCTGTCTTGGAGGGGGAGCGCCTGGAAACCGCATTTTTCGCCACCGCCCTGAAGTTACTGATGCCCGGCGATAAGCAGGTAAACCGAAACGTTAATTTGGCGGATAATACGAAGTTCAATCCCGAAGAGGAGAATTTATATTATGTGCAAATTCCCCGGTATTTGGAAGATAGCGTGAATAAGGAGGTAGGGCTTATAAGGGACGCTAAAGCAAACGTCAAGTCACCCATTTTTCTTTATACCAAAAATTATAAATATTTTTCCGTCCCTGACAATTATAAGAATAATGCTAAGTTGAATAATTTTTATTTGACTTTAAAGTGGTTCAATTCGCTTTTTCCGCTTTATTACAGAAGCGAAGAATGTCCCGACTGTTCGTTAGACAAGAATGATTGGCTGATTAACATGGCGGCCGCCGGATTTATGGCCCATGATTTGTCAGACAATCAGGATGTAGCTAACCAATGGGCCATTATTTATAAGTTTATTTCGTTCTTTTCCGGCCTGAGAGGGGATTTGACATACCTTAATTATGATGACGTTTATCGGGAATTGTACGGTGATGATTATGATATCGGTAAAATTTATGACCGCGATAACGATAATATTAACGCGGACATATCGGTTATTCAGGATAAATTATCTGATTTTAAATTTACGGCCATTGAGGGCGGAATTACGCGCAATGATAAGACAAAGCCGGACGTAGGCATGCGGCTGCTCCAGGAGTCCTATTGGCCCAATGATTATATTTTCAGCCAATTTATAGGCGAAGATATGACTGCCGCCTGGGATTGGGAAGGAGGAGCGTGGAGAAGAGGTAATAATACTGCCTGCCGCGGCGAAACGGATAAACTGCCGCCTTACCGTTGTCGCGCTTCGGGCGTCGATTTGGTTGATTTATTTATACCGCTTGCCGGGGATGAATATTTTGACGCTAATGCCGATTACCGGGATTATAGCGTTCGCGCGGAAGCGCTTAAAGGCGCTATCGATCAATTCGATGTTTTTACGTGGAATAATAATATATACTGGATGACACTCGATACGGCCAGCACGCTTTTTGGCGGCAGTGATATCGGCCCCCTTCCGGCTTATGCCGGGAGCGATAGCTGGCTTGTGCGCAAGAATGTCAATACTTTTCTGGGCGGCTGGGTTAATCTTCATTTGCCCGAGGATACATTCGTGAACTATTACGAACAGGAAACGGCGGGTCTCGACCTTTTTTATGCGGATACGAGAAATTATAATTATCTGGAGCCCAGCATCGATTTCGTTCGTGAGCTCACAGCCAGGAATACTATGCTCATGAAAATGCTGACAGCTTTGCGGGTTTCCGATAAGACCAACGTTTCTACTATCGATTTGCGGGAATTGAACGATTTATTGGTAAAATTGGAATCAATCATGGAAAGAGAATTGTCCAATAATACTCTGGACGAAAACGATAATAAGTTTTTGGCCGATATGATTACGCATTATGCGGTTGGAAAAGGCGGGATTAAAAGTTTTACCCTTAATTTTCCTTTCGGAGGAAAAAGGGAGGAGAATATCGCGGGCATAAAGCTGGTAGCTTTGATTTACGAAAATAACGGTAAAAAAATTATCGCCGTAGGCCCGATATTCAACTACAGCGAAAAGTGATAAAGTTTTAATTTGTTGAAAATTTTATGGCCGTAGTCCGCCGCCCGCCAGCTGGCGGAGGCGGATTTATTCGCTATAAAATTTTCAACAAATACCTTATAATTTTACCGTATTGAAAACTTTTTGAAAAAGTTTTCAAATGGTATTGACAAATATTTTCTCCCCTGATAAGATAGAAATACAATAAAATATCGCCCCAGACAGCAGGCGCGAAAGTAAGACCTGCCGAGGCCGAAACAAACAACATGATTTTCGAATATTGCATGTCTGTGGCGTAATTAGCGCAGATTTTTTTATTTATATTGTTAATATTTATAAATATATGGCCAAAAGCAAAGAACAAAAAAAAGAAATAGTAAACGATCTGACCGATAAGGCGGAACGCGCCAAGTCGATTATTTTTGCCGGTTTTAACGGTTTAGGCGTAAAAGAAAACGAGGAATTAAGGAATGAACTTAAGAAGGAAGATAGCGAATATTGCGTAGCCAAGAAAACCCTGCTTAATCTCGTTTTTGCCAATATGAAAACGGGGGAAGAGGTTGACGCGAAAAAATTCACCGGTCAGGTGGCTGCGGTTTTCGGCTACGGTGATGAAGTGTCTCCTGCCAGGGCCATCGATCGCTTCATGAAAGGCCATGAGAATAAACTCTGTTTCATCGGCGGTATCCTCGAAAATAAATTTTTGTCCGCCGAGGAAGCGGAAGCGCTGGCAAAATTGCCCGGCAGGCAGGAGCTTTATGCCCAGGTAGTCGGATCGATCAACGCTCCGGTATCGGGATTCGTCAACGTCATGGCCGGCAATTTACGGAGTATGCTTTACGTCCTGAAGGCGATAGGGGAGAAGAAGGCGGGGTAGGACGTTATGACGGCGAAGCCGGCAATCCGGGAAATTAATGTAATAAAATAACATTTAATTAATCCAATAATCCAAACAATATGGCAGATGAAAAAAAAGAAGTAAAAGAGGAAACGAAGGCGGAAGAAACCGTCGAAGTTCCCGATAAGTTCAAAAAATTGGTCGAGGAAATAGAGAAGATGCCGGTTCTCGATTTGGCCGAATTGGTAAAGGTCCTCGAAAAGAAGTTCGGCGTTTCCGCGTCGGCCCCGGCTATGATGATGGCGGGAGCGATGCCGGCGGCGGGAGAAGCGGCGGCTGCGGAAGAAAAGGATAGTTTCGACATCGAACTCTCGGAGTCGGGAGGCAATAAGATCGCCGTAATTAAGGCAGTCCGGGCCATTACCGAAATGGGTTTAAAAGACGCGAAAGATCTCGTGGACGGCGCGCCGAAAATGGTGAGAGAGGGCGTCAAGAAAGAAGAGGCGGAAAACATAAAGAAGCAACTGGAAGAAGCGGGCGCGAAGGTAACGCTGAAATAAAGCACGTTTACCCATAACGAAAAAAACGCTCGGAGGAGCGTTTTTTTCGTTGAGCCCTATTTTCCGCGGTTGGGGTTAGGACTCGAGGTTCGTAGCCGGAAATGAAAGAACCGCAGCGCCGTTTAAGCAGTAGATAACCTTGCTTTGTTCATCGACGACAAAGTCCTTCAGGTCGGTGAATTTATCCGATTTGTATTGTTTGATGAATTGGCCGGATTTGTCGAATACGGCGATTCTTTGGCCGGCCGGCTCCATAATATAGATAAAATCTAACTCGGGTGAAACGAAAATTTCGGCTGCATTATCGAGCGGCGGATCGATTATCCCCAGCCCGAATTGTACCGATTGCCCGCGCAGGAATTTCATGACTTTTCCGTTTTTCGCAAGGACATAGATATTGCCGTCGATGGACATGTCTACCGCCTGTGTCAAATCGGCTTTGTCCCGCATCCAGGCATAGGGGGAAGAAAAACCGCTGGCGGATTGGTTATAGCGGTATATTTGTCCTTCTTCGGGGGCGAGGAGGTAAAGGCGGCCGCTATAGGTATCGGCGGCCGCACAGTCCGTCCGGTCGCCGGGCAAATCGATAGGCAGAACATCGATCGCTTCTTTGTCGATCGAGAAGCGCGCGATACTGTCTCCGTTATAGTAATCGATTAAATTATTCTGGTTCAGCACCGGCATCGTCAACTGCGTTATCGGCTGGGCTAATTCGGTTACGGTCGTAACCTGATTGTCGCCCAAGCCGAGAATATAGACAGATTTTTGTCCCGAGTCGGCGGCATAAATTTTATTTGCCTCGGTGGCCAGTACGATATTATCCGGATTGGCGCGGCTATTCAAAATCGAAAAATCGGAGACGAGCGCGGGATCGACCCTTTCCACATGCCTGATTTCTTCGATTTGGCTGTTAAATTTATCCTGAAAAGCGGCCAGCTGTTTTTTCTGTTCATCCGTGTTCCGCGGCAATTTATCCAGCAGTCCCTGAATTTCTCCGAACAGTTGCTCCGCGCCTTCATTGTTGCTATACAATAGATTCGCTTCGGCTTGATTTTGCTTTTGCGTTATCAGCGCTACCAGGTCATTATATTGGTTTTGCAGCTGGATTTTTTCTTTTCGCATTGAAGCGGTAATGATATTGGCGATAAACAATACGAAGAAGATCAGGGAAAGAGACAGGAGAATTCTGTTTCTTTTGTTTAAGCTGCGAAATGAAAAAAAGAATTTATCGCGTATTTTTTCCGCACTGTTCTTTGTAGCGCGCAACAAACCGGCGGCTTTATCTTTGCGTTTGAAATATTTCAAGGCATATAGCAGCAGGTACGAGAAATAAACGAGGATATTTTTGAGAATATGCGCTATTATCTTAAAAAAATTAAAAGTTTTTTTTCTGGCGAAAACCTCATCTTTGATGAACATTCCGTTTTTGCGGCCCACTACCTCACCGGCATCTTTCTTTCTCGGGCGGAAGAGCGCCCCGATCCATTTCTTCGGACTGATAATTCCGGAAGGCGCGAGAAAATTTTCCGTCGACTCTTCCGTTTTGTTCAAATTGGCGATTGAATCATGCGTGGATGAGCGGTTCGCTTGCACCGCAGGTTCGGGAGCGGCCGAAAGCGTTGCATTTTTTATTATGATGCCGATAAACGAAACGTAAGTGTTTATTTTCGAGAGGATTGATTTTATTTGTTCGCTGGCGCTGGCCGGGGGCAAGGCGGTGACAATTTCGATAAATTGTTTCTGGGAGATATATTCAGGCATGGCCTCATTGCTGATAATAAAACAGGCGGAAGGAGGGATGCGTCCGCTTACGACGTTAGTGAATAATTTATATTCTGTTTCCCCAAAGTCCGTTTCGTCTTTTTCGCCGGCGGCAGAGGCTTGAATACCGAGATCGGCCATCTTATATTCTCTATCGCGCCGATATTCTTCGCGGGGTCGTTCTTCCGTATTTTTTACCGCCTCGCGATTCGCGGGTTTATTGGGAAACCTGTAAATCAGGAAAATTTTATTTTTTCCCGTGTTGGCGAAATAGAGCGTTTCTTCGTGAATTACCCCCGCAGTCGCATTTATCATCCCCGCATCGAATTTTATTTTTTCATTTTTGATGAACCGCCAAAAATCCTTATTGGTTTTAGCCAGAGCCGCTTCAAAAATATGCTCTATTTTCAGGGCTGCTATTTTTTCCCGCAGAATTATTTTTTCGTTCTGGTAATAATGGGCATTCAGACGATTGATCAGGAAATGTATGACTTTTAGGCTGTCGATATTTTTCGTATCTATTTCCACTAAGACAAATAATTTTCCTGCCAGCGACTCCTTGATGGCGTCCGGTTGGGCAACGAAAATATCACTGGCGGTATTGGCTTTTCTGCCGGAAGTAAGCATTAATTGGGCAATTTTATACTGCATATAAAATCGATATTTTATCCGTCTTTAGCTTTTGACTAATAAGTATATATATTATACTATAAATATATGGGATAATCAAACGGTAGAATAATAACAAGTAACCGTTAATTCGTTAATATTATGCTGGAAAAATTGTTCGGATCACAAACGAGGGTTAAGATTTTGAAGTTATTTTTTTTGCGTCCGGAGGTTAGATTGTATATGCGGCAAATAGCGAGAGAACTGAAACTACAGGTCAATTCGGTGCGCCGGGAACTGGACAACCTGGAGGGGATGGATATTTTACTTACGGAAAATGACTCGAAAAAAAAGAAGGCCATGAATACAGAAGGTCGATTCGTTCGCAAGGGCGGCTCGCCCAAAGGCAAGCAGGATAAGAAATTCTTTCGCATAAATCCGGACTTCGTTCTTTATGAAGAACTGCGGGCGCTGATCGTTAAGGCCCAGATTCTGTATGAGAAGGATTTTATCCGGAAGCTGAAAACCGCGGGACAGATAAAGCTTTTGGTTTTTACGGGCCGTTTCGTCAATATTTCCGTGTCCGCTATCGATATGCTGGTTGTAGGACGTTTTCATAAGCCGCGGTTGTATAGATTCATCAAGGAGCTGGAGAACGAACTTGGACAGGAGATAAATTTTACGCTCATGAGCGACAAGGAATTTAAATATCGACGCGATATTACCGATGTTTTTTTGTATAATATATTGGAGGGCAAAAAAATCGTGGCCGTCGATGAATATGGAGCATGCTAAAAGCGTTTTTTTGCTCCCTGGAAAATCTTGCGAGCAAAATTAACGATTATTGCATCTATGACATTATATATCGATACATCGAATAATCAAGTTATACGATTAGAGCTCAGGGAAGAAGATCAAATTTTGGCCAGGTCGGAAATTAATGCTGAATACGCGCAGGCGGAGAAATTGCTGCCGTCCGTGGAGGGCTTGGTGCGGACAAATGGCCTGGACGTCCTCGATATAAAAAAGGTTATAGTCGAAAATTATGGGGAAAGTTTTACCGCTTTGCGTATTGGCGTGATTACGGCCAATGTTTTAAGTTACGCGCTCCATATTCCCGTTTTTGGCGCCAGAAAAGCGCCGGCCAAGAGAGAAGATGCCGGTCTCAGGGGCAACATAGCGATAGTTAAGCCCGTATATAACCGGGAGCCAAATATCACCAGGAGAGCCGAGAGATAAGCTCCCCCATTTAGCGGAGTAAATCGTTTTGTGGATGAAATGTTGAAAACATAAGCGTTTTGCGGGATATATTATTTGACGCCCCCGTCCTTTTATTAACAGGCGGGTTTTTTGTTATTTAAATTTGGCTACTTACAGTCATTTTTTTGTGGAGCAGGGTGATTGACAGTTGGGTGTTTGTGGTGTATAATTAAATTACGATGGTGATAAATGGGGAATTGTGGCAAATGTCATAAACCTTAATCACGTCGTGATACAAAAATAAACAACAAACAAAAACAAAGATAAAAATTTTGCCCATTTAGCCGAGACAATACGCGCTAATAGGCGGCAAAAAAAAGCATGGGGATGCAGGGCCGACCTTGAGCCCATAATCAAGGAAATTAAGGCGAAGAAGGGGTCTGATCAAAGGCGTTTCGGCGCCGATCAGCCTCCTCTTGAGCCGTAATGATACCAATGCTTGTCGTGCTCCCGGTGTATTATATCAAAAACAAAAATAAAAATAAACAAATCTTGTGCCGACCCAAACCTCCCCGCGCCCCCGCGGGCTAAAATCACGGTACATGTTCCCAGGAGCGGCGGGCGCGGGCTTTCTCCATTTTTTAATTTCCGATATATTTTAAAACCAACTAAATGTTTATCGGAGAATACAGCCACAACCTGGATGATAAAGGAAGGCTGGCGGTGCCGGCTAAATTCAGGACATTACTAAAGGATGGCGCAGTTGTAACTAAGGGGCTGGACAACTGCTTATTTTTATTTCCGAAAAAAGAATGGACGGCTTTGGCCGAAAAGTTGTCGCACTTACCTTTCAGCCAGGCGCGCGTCAGGGCCATCTCCCGCATGATGCTGGCCGGGGCCGTGGATGCTTCTTTCGATAATCAGGGGAGGATTATGCTCCCGGAGTACCTGCGTTCCTTTGCCGGCCTAAAAAAGAAAGTGATTATCGCCGGTCTTTACGATCGTATGGAAATTTGGGATGAAGAGGCCTGGGGGGCTTATAAATCGGGCGCGGAGAAGGACAGTACGGAAATGGCAGAGGCGTTGGGGGAATTGGGGATATAAATTTTGAAAATTTTTTTCAAAAATAAAAACAAAAATACATGGTACAAAAAATCAATTGCCAAACAAAAACAAACACGGAAACAAAAAAAGTCAGGGTAAAAATAATAAAAGCGCCGGTCGTTAATACGATCGAGCTGCGAAATTTGATTTTAGACCGGGCTAAGGCCTTGGTTTTATAATATAGAAATCCGGATGAAATATTTTCACGAGACAGTGATGAAAGAGGAGGTTTTAGAATATTTAAGACCGCAGCCGGGACAAAATTTTATAGATTGTACGCTGGGGGGAGGGGGGCATACATTCGGGATCGCGCGAAAGATTATTCCCGGAGGAAGAGTGCTGGCTATCGACCTGGATTTATCCGCCGTCGGGCACGTTAAGCGCAAAATCGCGCGGGCCGGATTAAATAACGTAATTTTAGCGCATGGAAATTTTAAAAATTTACGTAAAATCGTCGAACGGCACCGTTCCGCGTTTATCGGAAGAGCGGAGGAGCGAAGGGAGGAAGAGGCGGAATATTCTCATCCATTTTCTGGTATTATATTCGATCTGGGCCTATCATCAGCTCAACTCGAAGACCGGAATAGGGGATTCTCTTTTCAACTGGATGCTCCGATAGACATGAGCTTCGGCCGGGAAGAAAACGCGGATGAGGGCGAGCATGAGTCGACTGCGGATATAGTCAACGGCTGGAGCGGGGAAAAACTCGAACATATTTTCAGATTCTACGGTGAAGAGCGCTATGCGCGGAGAATCGCGCAGGCGATAGTCGGCGCGAGAAAACGCGCGCCGATAAAACGAACCGGGCAGCTGGTCCGGATAATATTAGGAGCCGTTCCGCCGGTATATCGAAAGATAAAGCTCCATCCTGCCACGCGCACCTTCCAGGCCCTGCGCATAGCTACGAATGGTGAGTTAGAGAATCTTGAGGCGGCCTTGCCGCAGGCGGTCGATTTGCTTTCTCCCGGAGGAAGAATGGCCGTCATTTCCTATCACAGCCTGGAGGACAGGATAGTAAAAAATTTTATGAAAAAGGAGAGCAGGGACTGCCTTTGTCCGCCTGAAGTTCCTGTTTGTCTCTGCGGCCATAAGGCCGGCATTAAGGCGGTAACGCGGCGGGTGGTGATTCCCGGAGACGATGAGATCGGTCGCAATCCCCGGTCGCGCAGCGCTAAGTTAAGGGTAGCCGAGAAGCTGTAGCGCAAAACAAAACAATGACAATAAAACAAAAACAAAATTTGCACAAAGAAGGCCTGGCGCGCAAAACCGGACATCTCAGGGGAGCGAAGAAGTCATGGTGGCCAATCGTCAATGCCGTTATCTATATTTCCGTTTTTATCGGTGGAATTTGCTATATAGCCGGCATTAACGATTTGTCGATCAAGGGTTTTAAGCTTCAGGATATGAAGACCAGAGCGGCCGCCATAGAAAGCGAGAATGCGAATCTTGAGCTACAGATAACGCAAATCGAGTCATACGAGAATTTGACTGCCCGGGCCAGGGAGATCGGCATGGTCGGAGTAGACAAGATCGATTATATTTCCGCCGTTAACGGAGCGGTGGCAAGGAAATAATATTTAACATTTGACGATGTTTGATATGACTTATGTCATTTAGGGGAAAAAATAAAAATCGACGGTCCGACAACATCAATCGCCTGCATTTTCTTATGGCGGTTATTTTTTTAATTTTCGGCTGGGTGATATTAAGGTTAATGGGGCTTCAGGTCAGGGATCACGATCTGTATGTCGCCATGGCTTCCGATCAGCATAATATATACAACGAACTCGAGCCGGAGCGGGGAAAAATCTTCATCCAGGACGGCCAGAGATTTTCTAGCGATAGCATATATCCGGCAGCCACCAACAAGGATTTCGCTCTTATTTATGCCAAACCGAATGATGTCACCGACCCGCAGGAAGAAGCGGAAAAATTATTCGATTTGCTCGATCGGCCGAGGGTGGAGGCGGAAGTCGATGAACTCCTGGAGAATGATGATTATTTTAAGGATATGGAAAGCGAGATAAATACGCTTGACCGGAAACAGAAAGAGGACTTCAAAAACGTCAAACGCGAGCTTGAGATCAAAACCAAGCAGGAGAATATTGTCGATAATTATAAAACTAAATTATCGAAGAAAAACGATCCGTATGAACCGATAGCGCAAAAAGTAGACAAAGATGTTTTGGACAAAGTGATGGCGGCCGGTCTCGCGGGCATAGATTATATTGCGGAGGAGGGCCGGTATTATCCGGATAATAATATCGGCGCGCATATTATCGGTTTTGTGGGTTTCAGCGGCGACGATAAACGCGGTCAATACGGACTTGAGGGGTTTTTTGACGAGGAACTGACCGGCCTTCCCGGATCGATCAGCACCGAACGATCCGCCGGAGGCGAGCCTATCATCATTAATGACCGTACGTATAACAAACCGAAAGACGGAAGCGATCTTATTTTGACTATCAACCGCTCGATCCAGTTCGAGGCCTGCAGTAAACTTAATGAGGCGGCCGTTAAGCATGGAGCGGATGGCGGCAGTATTATCGTTATGGAACCGAATACCGGCGCGATTTTAGCGATGTGTTCCTGGCCGGATTATGACCCGAATAATTATAGCAAGGTCGATGATATCAATGTTTATAATAATCCGGCGATTTTTTTCGAGTATGAACCGGGATCTATCTTTAAGGTTATTACCATGGCGGCCGGGATCGACCAGGGAAAAGTAACGCCCGACACCACCTATAATGATAAGGGTTCGATTATGGTAGAGGGGTGGCCGAAGCCGATAAAAAATTCCGATTTCGATACGGCCGGAGGGCATGGTATTGCCGATATGGTCGAGGTTCTGGAGAAATCACTCAATACCGGGGCTATTTTCGTGTTACAGAAGACAGGAGCCAAAGAGTTCGCCGATTACGTGGAGAATTTCGGTTTTGGCGAAAAAACAGGCATCGAAATGGAGACCGAAGGCGCTGGAAATATAAGCAGTCTGCTCCGATCAACGATTAGGCCGGTGGAAGCGGCCACGGCATCGTTCGGCCAGGGAATTACCGCGACGCCGCTGCAGATGATTACCGCCTATGCCGCGATCGCGAACGGCGGCATCCTGATGAAGCCGTACCTGGTGGGCGAGATCATAGCGCCTGACGGGTCCGTACAGGTTACCCAGCCCAGAGAGATAAGGAGGGTAATTTCCGAACGCACCTCCCTTCTTATTTCCGGCATGATGGTGAAAGTGGTGGATGGCGGGCACGCCATCCGGGCGGCGGTTGACGGTTATTATGTCGCCGGCAAGACAGGCACGGCGCAGGTGGCCGATAAGGAAACCGGAGGCTATAGTCCGGATATAACCATTCATACTTTCGTCGGTTTCGCTCCGGTGGATGATCCGAAATTCGTGATGCTCGTGAAGCTGGATAACCCCAAGGATATGGCCTTCGCCGCCAATTCGGTAACGCCTATTTTCAGCGAGGTGGCGGAATTCATCCTTAATTATTACCAGGTACCGAAAGAACGGTGATGGTAGGACGGTAGGGCGGTAGGGCGGTAGGACGGTATAATAGTCCGGAAAATTTCCGGGCTTTTTGTTGTTTTGGTGATTTTGTGGTATATTATAGTTGAGGTTTATTTAGAGGTGAAATATATGAAGAAATTAATTCAATGGAAACTTAAGATTCTGGCTAAAATGATTTTGGCTAAGTATAAGCCGGAAATTATCGGCATTACCGGCAGTGTGGGCAAGACCAGCGCCAAGGAAGCGGTTTACGCCGTTCTAAAAAGAAGATTCAACGTGCGCAGGAGCGAGAAAAATTATAATAACGAGATTGGCGTACCCTTGACGGTTATCGGCGCGGATTCGCCGGGAAGAAATATGTTGGGCTGGGCATCGGTTTTTTTGCGCGCCCTGCGGTTGATTTTGGTTAAGGACCGGAATTATCCCGCTGTTGTGGTGCTGGAAATGGGCGTGGACAGGCCGGGTGACATGAAATACCTGAAAAGCATGGTAAAGTGCAGGATGGGCATTATTACGGCTATTGGGCATTCTCACCTTGAGTTTTTCGCTTCGCTTGAAGAGATCCAGAAGGAAAAAGCGGAGTTGATAGATTTTACCGATAAGGACGCGAAAGCCGTGCTTAATTGCGACGATGAGCGGGTCAGGGAGATCATGGAGCGGAGCGGCGAGAAAGCCATCACCTACGGGTTCGATCCGGCGGCCGACGTGCAGGCGCGCGGAGCGGTGATGAATTTTAAAGAGGAAAAACGCGGAATCAGTTTCGAATTGGTCCACGGGGATTCATCCGTACCGGTATTTTTAACAGGAGTGCTGGGGCGGTCATCCGTTTACGCGGCTCTGGCAGGCGCCGCCGTCGGCATTCTTTACGGCATGGAATTAGCCGAGATTGCCGCTGGCTTGCGTGGGTTGAAAGCCGCGCCGGGACGCATGAAATTGATTGCCGGTATCAAGCGTACTTTGATCATCGACGATACTTATAATTCCTCGCCCCAGTCATCGATTGCGGCCCTGGAAACGATCAAGGAGCTTCCGCGTGAACCGGGCGCGAAGAAATTTGCGGTGCTCGGGGATATGTTCGAGTTGGGTAAATATTGCCGGGAAGGACATCGGGAAGTCGGCGCGTACGCGGCCGGCGCGGAGATCGATGTGCTGATCGCCGTGGGCGAGCGCGCCGTGGATATCGGGCAGGGAGCTAAGGATGCCGGGCTAAGCGAAGATAATATTTTCCATTTTGACGGCGCGGAGTCGGCCGGAAAATTCGTGCAGGACCGGATAAAAGAGAATGATTTGGTCCTGATTAAGGGCTCACAGGCTATGCGCATGGAAAAAATCGTGCGTGAAATCATGGCCGAGCCCATGCGCGCGGAAGAACTCCTGGTAAGGCAGGGAGACGAATGGAAAAAATAATATTTATGATAAAAAAATTATTTTTGTACAATACGTTAACGCGTAAAAAGGAGGAGTTTAAGCCGATCAAAGACGGTGAGGTTGGCCTCTATACCTGCGGACCCACGGTTTACAATTACGCCCATATCGGTAATTTGCGGTCATATGTTTTTGCCGATATTCTGTCCAGGGTATTGCGATATAACTACGGCGGCGACAGCGTAAAATGGGTGATGAATATTACCGATGTTGACGATAAGACCATCAGGGATGCGAAGGCCAAGTATCCGGACCTGGAGCCGGCGGAAGCGTTAAAAAAATTCACGGCTGAATATGAAAAATTTTTTTGGGATGATCTTAAAAAATTGAATGTGACCAGGCCGGATGCGGTTACTCACGCCGCTGATATGAAATATATCGAAAAAATGCAGACGCTGGTCAGAAAGATCGTTGCCCAAGGATACGCTTATATTAAAGACGGTTCGGTCTATTTTAACGTAAAAAAATATTCCGATAATCATAAATACGGGAATTTGGTAAAGTTGGACGTTTCCCACCTGAAAATCGGGGCGAGCGTGGACGCGGACGAGTATGAGAAAGAGAACGTGCGGGACTTCGTCTTATGGAAAGGTAAAAAAGACGGTGAGCCGTTCTGGGATTTCGATTTGAACGGCGAGCGATTACCCGGGCGACCGGGGTGGCACATCGAATGTTCGGCTATGGGCGAAGCCGAACTGGGCATGCCGTTCGATATCCATACCGGCGGCGTGGACCTTAAATTCCCGCATCATGAAAACGAGATCGCGCAAAGCGTGATTGGCTATAATGTTGAAGCGCCGGTGAGATATTGGCTGCACAACGAACATCTGATGGTAGACGGCCAGCGCATGGGCAAGCGCTTCAGGAATTTTTATACGGTAGGGGACATGGAAGAAAAAGGGTTTGACCCGTTGGCATATCGATTTTATTGTTTACAGACGAATTACGGCAAAAAAATGAATTTTACCTGGGACGGCCTGCAAGCGTCCTGGGATGGCTTGAAGCATTTACGCAATCAAATTATGGATTTAAAAATCACCACCACCAGGACGGCTAAAATTAAAATAGACCGGAATTTTAATAATAAATTCATTAAAGCGATTAATGATGATCTTAATATGCCGCAAGCACTAGCGGTTACACAAGAATTATTGAAATCAAAATTATCTGATGATGAAAAATATTATACATTTTTATGGTTTGACAGGGTTTTGGGGTTGATTACCGATTGGATAAATTTTAAGCGGGAAATACCGAGGCCGGTGCAGGACCTGAAAGAAAAAAGGAGAGTAGCAAAAGAGGGAAAGGATTTCGAGGAGTCGGACCGGCTGCGGGAGGAAATGGAAAAGCTGGGTTACGCGGTCGAGGACACGAAAGACGGGCAAAGGGTTTATAAAAAATAA
>CAYVIA010000010.1:26155-31043 GCA_964451485.1 uncultured Gammaproteobacteria bacterium | reverse complement strand
AAACCACGGCTGCCTTTTTTCTTTACATTTTCCCTTTACAATTTTTTCAAAAAACGATATTTTTGCTATGATATAAATAATAAAGTAAATAATATGAATAAAGAGCAATTAACTCCATTTAAACCCGACGTTCCCGGCCAATGGCCGGCAGACAAGCCGGATAAAGCCGGGCGGGAGATTTACGCTTCTGATCGGGAAGGGGAAGGCGGGCGCGAAAAAGCGCGGGCCAAACTATTAGAATTACTCAAGGAGAAAGGTATTTTTGAACAAATTAACGGCTATACGGTAGTTGACATCGATAAATTCAAAAAAACCGGTCTGCCGCCCACCATCCATCTGGGGAGGATCGGAAATAAAAAACGAATAGATGCTTCGCGCTTGGATATTTTCGATTTGCTTTCTGATTTAAAAGTCGTGTCCCGAAGCGAATATGAAATTGCTCAACAAAATCACGAAACGCCCGGGACTAAACCGCTGTTTAACCGGCCTGCCAGTATTGACGAAGCGTTCGATATGGAAAAAATCAAAACCGATGATTATTACCTCAACGCCTGGGAGTTCAATGAGAATAGTCCGGTTTATTGGAACAAAGATTTAGAATTGGCAAACGGCGAGAAAGTGAAATTGTCCGAATTATATTTAGCGACAAAGATTTTCCGCGATTATAGCGGCGAAAGAATCCAGCCGGAAGATCAGGCAACAGATGAATTGCGGGTGTATTATCACGATGAAAATGCCAAGAGAAGAATAACTTACGACTGGTTAACACAAGAGCTACATTTTAATGCCATGAACTCCAAGCGCGGTAAGAAACGGGGAGTTCATTATTTTTTAAACACACAGTGCCCGCACCTCCTGGAAAAAGGACTGGTTAAACTGGAAGATTTCAGAACCAGGGACACCGGCACGGAAGGGGGCCTGAACAGAGGCGAATGGTATCCGCCTCCGGGGAAAGGCAAGATGGAAATTATGGCTAATTCCATTAAATATTATATTGGCCGGGGAGAAAAATTCAGATTCAAAGACGAAACGGTTCCCAGAAAAAATCTTAAAGTGGCGCTTCTGGACAATAACACCGCGGGTATAATAGAAACGTACGAAGGCCGGGAAATTTTAAAATATACTTTTGATTTATTAAACGAAGAAGAAAAAGCGGCGAGAAGGAAAGAGATAGTAGCGGACAAAGGGCCGCTTAGCGAAGATAAAATCAGCGCTCTTACTTACGTTAAAAAAAGAGAACTTGATAGACGGCTCGATAATTTTTCCCTATCTTCCGTCTTTACGAAAAAGAGCGGTTCGTATAGTGAGGAGCAGATAGAAAAATTAGGGGATGTTACCAATGATTATTCATATATAAAAAAGGTAACGGAGAAATTCAAAAAAGACGGCAATATCGGCATCCATAACCTAACTTGGCGCGAGCAAATGTGGCTGGCGGCCGCGGTACATAATATTGGCGTGCAGGATAAATATGATGACCTGGTAAAAACGGTCCGGGAACACGGCCTTAGCGGCCTGAAGGCGTTTTTAAGCTGCGAAATAGATATGAGCAACGGGTTTAAAATAATCGACATGGACAAAAAGCTGGCGCCGGAGGCGAGCGATAGAATTTTTGCCAAAATCGCCGGCTTGACCGACCGGGTGGAAGATGACCTGCGCGATTTATTGGCCGAAAACGTAAACGTCGACAGGGAAGAAATCCGGTTCGAGCTATTAAAACGCGCCCACCGGATCATCCAGGACTTTTCCGGAGAGGAAAAAGATGTTGAAATACTGCTCAAAGATCTGGAGAACAGCAAAATCGAGATCACTTTGCTCTCCTCCCTTCTGAAAGTCGCCAGGGAGAGCGGGATCAAGCTGACGCCGGAAAATATCCGGGACATGAAAATGGAAACTTTCGCCATCGGCGAGCTGACCGGCGATAAAAAAGAAGAATTCATGAAAAAATACGGGGACGATATTTCCCGCATGATCAAGACGAATTACGAGGAAAATATCTTCCGGGATAATCCGGCCGCGGCGGGAAAAGTCAGGGGCGATATCACGAGGCGGCTCGAACATATCGAAAACTACCGCGTGCGCATGCTCACTTTCCGGGACGAACTCGTCGCCTTCATGACCATCCGCCCGGATGAAAAAGAAAAGGGCGCGGTCTGGGCCGAATCGTTCATGGTCGAAACCGACGCCCAAAAATATTCGCTCGGCTCCGCTTTCGCGCGCGGAGTCATGGCCGAGGAAGCTCGGGAGCATACCGTGCTCGGCAAAGTGCGGGCGGACAACGAAGCCATCATCGAATCGCACGAAAAAATAGGCTTTACTTTCGGAGACCCGTTCACGGAAGAAGGGGTCGAATATTTAAAGATGAGAAAAGAAAAGGGAAAATCTTAGGGAGGACCCCCTTCGTGTTGTATCGTTTTGGTTTGTGTAAAAATTACGGCCGAACGGATGTTGGCCGAAAAACGCGAGGGTTTCTTTCTGCAGTTTTGATAATTTTATTTCCGGCATGGGTTTCGAGGTAGTTGGCGATCTCTGTAAATTTTTTTCGTTAAAGCGTCTACAGCCGTCAAAACTTTATCTATTTTGCCGGTCATTCTTTCCTCCAAATCCCTGATGTCATCCTTGGTCGCCAATCGGTCAAACTGTTTCAGGTTATTTACCATATTTTTTAAAATTTTCTTTATAATACTATCATACACTCACGGATTATTTCTAATAAATCCACTTGCCCTTGACAGAAAAACGGAAATTGTCTAACATCAAGTTATAATTACCATATAATTCAATAAGACAGAAAAACGCAGCCACAGCAAGATTAGCGCATATTTATATTTGTTGTCTGCCATTATCTGTTAATCCGTATTATGCTTACCATTCGCTTGTCGCGCATCGGCAAAAAGAAAAAGCCGAAATATCGGCTGATAATTTCGGAAAAAGCCAAAGACCCTTATGGCCGCGCCCTGGAAATACTGGGATCATATGACCCGTTTACCAAAGACCTTAATGCCAAGGCCGAAAGAATAAAATATTGGTTAAGCAAGGGCTCGGGCATGTCTCCTACCGTTAATAATCTTCTGATAGATAAAGGCATTATCGAGGGCGAGAAGGTTAGTGCATCGAAAAACAGGCAAAAAAAGAAAAAAGGCGGCGAAGAGGCGCCTGCCCAGACAACAGATAAGCCGGATCAGCCGGAAAAAAAGGAAGAAAAATCCGAAACAGAGCCCAAAAAAGAAAAACCGGCTGAACCGGAAAAAAAGGAAGAAAAAAGCGAAGAAGAGAAGAAATAACGCGAAATTACAGATATTTTTCCCGACACTTGACAAATTCCTGAATTATGCTATAATAATAGTAAATTTCCTTAAACCCCAAAAAGGTTGGCGGGAAAATAATTAACTAAGAGCTCTTTCAATCTGATAGGCGGATACCAACTAAATCTTATTATCAGTTTGGAAGAAACGAAAAACTATGGCTGCTAAAGCGCAGGACCAGGAGTTCCTAGAGCTTCTCGTCAAGACCATCGTCGGACATCCCGGTGATGTGAAGGTGGGAAGGATTATTGATGAACGCGGGGTTCTTTTGACCCTCGATATTAACCCGGAGGACATGGGTTACGTCATCGGCCGCAAAGGGCAAACCGCTCAAGCCATTCGCACCTTGCTGAAGATCGTCGGGGCGAAAAATAACGCCCGGGTCAACCTCAAGATCAATGAGCCTGAAGGAGCTCGCGGAGGAGGCGCCAGGAGCGCCGACATCGACACTTCAAGCGTCGATGATTTGAAGATCTAAAACAAAAAACAATAACATAGAACTGCAAAGCCACAGCGTTATACCTGTGGCTTTGCGCGATATTGTGGCGCGATTATTGGGATACTTAGGATTTTTGCGATTATCGGGATAAATATTTTATTTCCGTCCCAACAATCGCAATAATCCCAACAATCGCAATAATCCTAATAATCCCATGAAATTCCATATCATTACCATTTTCCCGGAAATTTTTAATTCGTATTTCCGCGAAAGCATCGTCGGGCGCGCGCGGGAGAAAGGGACGATAAAAATAAAAATCCATGACCTGCGCGACTGGACGAGCGACCGGCACAGAACCGTTGATGATTCGCCTTACGGCGGCGGCGCCGGCATGATCATGAAAGTGGAGCCAATCTACAAAGCGTTAAAATCCATCCGGTCAAATGTCAAACGTCAAATGTCAAATGTTATCTTGTTTTCCGCCAAAGGAAAGAAATGGAACCAGGCGCTGGCCAAAAAATACAGCCGGCTCGACAGCGTCATCATGATTTGCGGACGATACGAGGGCGTGGATGAGCGCGTGAAAAAATTCACGGACGATGAGATTTCCATCGGCGACTATGTCCTTACCGGCGGGGAAATCCCGGCCATGGCCGTGGTCGATTCCGTAACCCGCCTCCTGCCCGGCGTCCTCGGCAACGCCGGTTCTCTAATGGAAGAAAGCTTCAATCAGACAAATCTCCAATCTAAAATCTCCAATCTAAAATCCCTCGAGTATCCTCAATACACCCGGCCGGAGATTTTCGAAGCGGAGGGAAAAAAATACCGCGTGCCCAAAATCCTTTTGTCCGGCAACCACGGCGAAATCGACAAATGGCGCCGGAAAAAAATGAAACCGGCCGACAAATCCTAAATACTCTTAACCATATACGTCCGGGAAAGCCGGTAACCCAGCCGGCGATAATATCCGCGTACGCCGATGCCGGCAATGACCGCCGTTTTGGAGTAGCCGTTTTCCCGCGCTATTCCTTCCGCCTCGCGCATCAGCTTCCGTCCCAGCCCCGCGTGCTGGACTTTTTTATTTCCGCCCACCGGCACCAGTTCCCCGTAAACGTGCAATTCGCGGATTAGCGCCGCGTCTCGC
>CAYVIA010000010.1:19128-26055 GCA_964451485.1 uncultured Gammaproteobacteria bacterium | reverse complement strand
TCCCTGTTCCCTGTTTCGTGAATTCAGCCGCAGCCGGCAAAACCCGTAAAGCGTTTTGCCATCTTCTGATTCATAACTCAAAAAATATTCTTCTCCACCCGAAGCGTAATAATTGATTATTCTTAAATCTAAATTCTTAAATCTTAAATCTTCGCCTCGCGCCTCTCTGCATCTGATGCATTTACATTTTGCGCCTTCTCGCTGCATGATCTGGCGCAGATTGGTGATCCGGTTCCCGGCCACGATCGATTCCGCGGGAATATCGCGGATCAGGCGGATTATTCTCACATAAGGCGGCACGATCTGCTTGCAGCGCGCTATCAGATTCCGCAGTTGTTTGTCGCTATAGGGACGATATTTTCCCGCCCGCCACCAGCGGTAAAGCGCGCTGCCGCGCGTCACCACGGTCGGGTAGAATTTTATCTGATCCGGCTGGAAGCGCTCGTCGATAAACAGGCGCGTGAACATTCTAAGATCTTTGGCCGGCGACGAGCCCGGCAGGCCGGGCATAATATGGTAAGTCGCCTTGAAACCGAAGTTCTTAAGGAGCCGCGTCGCCCGCGCGATCTCCTCCACTCCATGTCCGCGCCGGTTGGCTTTCAAAATATCATCATCGATCGCCTGCGCCCCGAGCTCGACCCGCGTACATCCGAGTTCCCGCATCTGCCATAACTCTTTTTCGTTTATATAGTCCGGCCTGGTCTCGAGAGTAATTCCGATAACCCGGTATTTCGCCCTTTCGTTTTTCGTCTGCTCACGCAACAATCGATTTTTCATGATTTCCATGCTTCGTGTTTCGTGCTTCGTGTTTCGTGCTTCGTGTTTCGCGTCAAACTCATTCGCTCCCCGGAAGCATTCGGAAATAAACCGATACTTATATTTATCGGGCAATACGCTCCATGTCCCGCCGATCACGATCAGCTCTATTTTTTCCGGCCGATGGCCGTTGGCCAAAAGCGCGCGCAGGCGTTCCCGCACCTGCCGGTACGGATCATAGCCGCAGCGGATAGCGCGCATCACCGCCGGTTCGTTCGACAAGTAACTCTGCGGTACGTTCTTTTCCGCGGGGCAATACGCGCATCTCCCCGGACAGGGGTAAGGCGCGGTCAAAACCGCCACCGGCGCGATGCCCGACATCGTGCGTATTGCCCGTTTGCGCAAAATCCGCTCTATCCCCGGTGAATCTTCATTTCTTTTCCGGGCAGTAAGACACCGGCGCTCCCCAAGGATCTCCGTATTGGAAATTATTCCCACGCCATATTTTTTCGCCAGCCGCCTCTTGGCCGCCATCAACTCGTCCGATGACGTTATTTTTAGCGCCAGTAATTCGGCAATGGCTTTTTGTTTGTTATTGATTAATGTCATACGCGACGAAAGAAGCTAAGCTACTACGATTTACGGCAAATCGTAGTAGCTTAGCTTCTTCGTTTGTGGTATAATAACAGTACTAACAACTTATCATACTACAATACTATGAAAAAAACAAGTATTTTCATTTTCGCGCTTTTGGCGCTGGCCATTTTCCTTGCGCCGGCCTGCGCCCGCGCTTTTGCCGTCAAAACCGGCGACAATATCGCCGTGCCGGAGGATGAAACCGTTAACGGCAACCTTTTCGCCGCCGGCAACTCGATCGCGATCGACGGCCATATAGTCGGCGACGTTATCTGCGGCGCGGCCGGCAAAGTTATGATTAACGGCAGCGTGGACGGCGACGTTATCTGCGCGGCGCAAACCATCGATATCAACGGCGAAGTCGGCGGCAGCGTCAGGGTGGCGGGAAAGAATATCGATATCGGCGGACAGGCCGCCCATAACCTCCAGGCCTTCGGCCCGTCGGTCAAACTCGAAAACGGCGCCGGTGTCGGCTGGGATATGTTCCTCTTCGCGCAAACGGGAAAAATAAACGGCCGGGTCGGGGGAAGCCTGTATGGCGCGGCCACTGACATAACCATAGCCGGAGAGATAGACGGCAACGTCAATCTGCGGCTCGATAAAACTATCCGGTCGGAAACGGACCCGGACTACGCACCTCCGCTTCTTATCGCCGACGGAGCGCGAATAGGCGGTGATATTACCTACACGGCCGGTAATAAGGCCTCTGTCGCGGACGGAGCGCTAATAACGGGCAAGGTTACGCAAAACATCCCGGAAGCGACCATCTCCACGAAAACGCTCATCAGGGGCTGGGCCTGGGGCCGGCTGTTTTCCGTTTTTTCCGCCATGGTGGTCGGTTTGATCATAATCAGCTTATGGCCGAAAAAAATAATCGGCCTGACCGACCGGATGACGGAGAAAGCCGGCGGCGCTGTCGGCCGGGGTCTTATACTGATGTTTCTCGCGCCGATTATAGTTACTCTGCTTTTGGTTACCGTCATCGGTATTCCCCTCGGGTTAATCCTCTTTTTCCTCTGGCTGATCGGCCTTTATTTGAGTAAAATAATCGTCGGTATTCTGGTCGGCCGCGGCATTATGGAAAAGGTCTGGCGCAGGAAAGACGAACAACTCATCAAAGCCATGGTTATCGGCATCGTGCTTTGCTGGATGATCTTTTCCGTGCCCGTCGTTGGCTGGATGCTGTCGCTCTTGTCCGTCTGGTGGGGCATGGGAGGAATCTGGATATATCTCAAGAAGGCGTAATTCAAAAAAATAAAAGGCAGACGTGAGTCGTCTGCCTGTTTTTTCGCCGTTACTTCGCCGCCGCATTAATAACGATAATCCTGCGCAGATCTTTGGCGGTCAAAAGGTGATTCTTATTCGGGCATGCTTCCCGATTAGTGTCCGCTTTTCCGGAAAACGGCTTAATGCCGGCATAACCCGTCTTCTTCCCGTATTCCATCAATAAAAATTCAACCAATTCGGCGAAGCCCGCGCTTCTGTTCCTGCGCGCCAGCGGGACGGATAATCCGAACATCACGGGCCAATCCGGCTTATCCCCCAAAACCTGCCTGATAATATGAATTTGTGTCCTGGCGGCGTGATGCGGCTCAATCGGCCAATCGCACTCGCCTTGCGGATCAACAACCTGTTTCGCGTATCTTAATGTCAACTCCCTAATGGCCCGCCCGTAGCCCATAATCGTCAGGATGGAGAAATTGCCCAGGTCGGCGATCATCTCCTGGGCGGCTTCCGTCTCTATCTTTATCGGCAAAAAACTGTGCGCCACCTCATGGGCCAGCACGCCGACAAGAGCCGCGCGGGAAAATGACTTGACGTAAGGAGCGCCGATCAGGAAAGATCCGTCAGCGTCATACGAATCATCGAAACGGGCGTTCATGATGATTCTGACCGCGATGGCGTCATACTCCGCCCGGTCGAGAAAATTAAATTCATTCTCGTACACCGCCAGAATGGAGAGAAACAGAATTTTAAGTTCTTTAACGCTAAGAGCCAAACTGCCGGATGAACACTTGCCAACAAACCGCCTGATAACCTTTTTCGCCTTTGCCGCGTGCCTGCCGCCGACAATACCCGGCGTATCGAGCAGCCAGGGATATTGCCCGTCCGCCTCTTTAACGAATCGTTCAAGTTCATAATAATATTCGATTTTCTCGCCGCTCATAATCTTAAGCGCTCCGAGAAAACGGCAGGTATCGGCGCCGAAAGCGTGGCCGATCTTTTCCCTGCCCAAGAGAAAAATAAGTTCATCGATATGCGGGATATAATCGAGCGCCCGCAAGACGCTGTCCGGATTTTCCTTGAATGCTTTTACCGATACGCCTTTCCCGAGCAGGCCTGACAGTTTACGGAAAGAATCCAAAAAATGGTCCATGCCTCCCGCCTGCCGCATGATCGCATCCAGGGTTTTCGCGAACCAGTAGAAACGGCTAAGCCCGAAATCGTCCGGGGAAGCGAAATTATCGAACAGCCGGTAACGATCCGTGCCAAGCGCCTTTGCCAGCCGATCGAAGGAAGAAGCGAATCGATCAGGACCGGCATAGGCGATAACCCCGGCCAGGGCGAGAAATCCTATCCGGTCATGCGCGCGCATATTCCCTGTTCTTTCCGGGCCGAAAAAAACGTCCATTCGCCCGATAACACCGTCCGATACGTCCGGTCCCCCTCCGCACGAACCCGGGACAACACCAACCGAACCAAGAATCGCCAAAACCGGGAGAACAATAAACAATACCACGCTTGCCCTCTTTATCGTTTTCTTTCTTTCCATGATCATTCCTCCTTTGCCGTGATATGGATTTATAATCCTATTTTAAATGATCGCAATAACCCGTTAAATTATCATATTCTTATCCGGCTGTCCAGGCCGGCTGTCAACCCCGTTAGATGGCGCGATCTATCTAACGGGGTAAACCCTATATACGGATGAAGTATCCCAAAAAAAACATGTTCGCGTTCTCCTCCTGCACGGCCAAAAGCGCCGATGATGTCGTAAAAGAACTCCGAACCGATGCCGCCCGGGGTCTTGCCGCCGGAGAGGCCGAAAAACGAAGAGAAAAATACGGCGCCAACAGCATCAGCGAAAAAAGGTTATACTGGTGGCATGTCCTTTGGCGGCAGTTCAAGTCTCCGTTCATCTATCTTTTGCTGGCCGCCGCGGTTTTGGCCGCGGTTTTGGCCGAATACGTCAATGCCGCCATAATCCTGCTCTTTCTGCTCATCAACGCCACGCTCGGTTTCTACCAGGAATACAAATCGGAACGCGCCCTGAAGCTATTAAAACAATTTATCGCCTCTTTCGCTAAAATAATCAGAGGCGGCAGGGAAACCGCCGTCCATGCGGAAGAGATCGTGCCCGGCGATATCGTCGTGCTCGAAACCGGCGATAAAATTCCGGCTGACGTCCGTTTCATCACCGCCTATAACCTGGCCGTCGATGAAACCGTGCTTACGGGCGAATCCGTGCCGGTGAAAAAAACGGAAAACGTCCTGAAAAGGGAAGCCGGAGCGTACTTCGAGGCCGCCAACATCGGATTCGCCGGCACGACCGTTGCGAGCGGACGCGCCCGGGGCGTAGTCATCGCCACGGGAGACCACGCCTCTATCGGCCGCATCGCCCGGCTTGAGGCCGGCACAAAACGGATAAGCAATTTCGAAAAAGAAATATCGCAATTCAGTAAATTCATCCTCAAGCTGGTGCTCGTTACCCTGGCTTTCGTGTTCGCGGCCAATATTTTCATCAAGGGAGCCGGCGCCGACTATATTACACTCCTGATCTTCTCTATCGCCCTGGCCGTCAGCGTCATTCCCGAGGCCTTGCCCGTGGTTACCACCTTTTCCCTCTCGCGCGGCGCCATGCGCCTAGCCAGGCAAAAGGTAGTGGTAAAACGACTATCCGCTATCGAGGACCTGGGAACGATGGAGGTTCTCTGCACCGATAAAACCGGCACCCTGACGGAAAACGAGCTGACAATTTCCGGAATCTCTCCCGGCTCCTCTCCCCGGACGATTTTTTACGCCAATCTGGCCGCTTCCGCCCTGCGCCGGAAACGGTTCGAGCCGTTCGATATCGCTTTGTGGAAAAATTCGTCCGCGGATGAAAAAAAAGAGATAGACCGCTGCGAACGGCTGGCCGAAGAGCCCTTCGATCCCGAAAAACGCTATAATACCGTGCTCGTCGCCAAGGACGGCCGCGCGGAGCTGATCGTGCGGGGCGCTCCGGAGGGCGTGCTCGATATATCCGGCATCCCGTCCGCGGAGAGAAAAAAAATCGACCGCTGGCTGGCTGGCCAGGGCGCGCGGGGAAAAAGAACGCTGGCCGTGGCCGTCAAAACCGTCGCCCCCGATCGCCGGCAGCGGCTGACCGAAAATCTTTCCGAAGAAACCGACGGATTCACCCTGGCCGGGCTGATCTCATTTTCCGATCCGGTGAAAAAAAGCGCCTTCGCCGCCGTGAAACAGGCAACGGAACTCGGCGTCAGAATCGTTATCCTTACGGGGGACAGCAAGGAAGTGGCAGGCGCGGTAGCCGCCGAAATCGGCCTCCTTAACAATCCGGGCGAAGTTATGACCGCGGGCGAGCTTGAAGCCCTTCCGCCGGAAGAACAGGCAAAGGCCGCGGAAAAATACCGGGTTTTCGCCCGCGTAGCGCCGGAACAGAAGTACCGGCTCATCCAACTTTACCAAAAGAAATACCGCGTCGGCTTCCTGGGGGAAGGCATCAACGACGCGCCGGCGCTGAAGATCGCCGGAGTCTCGCTCGTCGTGCAAAGCGCGGCCGATATCGCCCGCGAAGCCGCCGATATCGTACTTTTGAAAAAAAACCTTAAAGTCGTCCTGGATGGCATCAGACAGGGTCGGGAAGTTTTCCTTAACACGAGTAAATACATCAAGACCACTCTTACTTCGAATTTCGGCAACTTTTACGCGGTAGCGATCGCCTCGCTCCTGGTCGACTTCCTGCCCATGCTGCCCATCCAGATACTGCTCCTGAATCTCATGTCCGATTTTCCCATGATCGCTATTTCTACCGACCGGGTAGATCCGGCGGAATTAAACCGCCCCCAGCGACACAGCGTCAAAGATATCGTCATCATCTCTTCCATCCTGGGCATAGTCAGCACTGTTTTCGATTTTATCTTCTTCGGCATTTTCTACCGCATCTCGCCCGAGGCGCTCCAGACCTATTGGTTTATCGGCAGCGTCCTTACCGAGCTGATCCTGATTTTCTCCCTTCGCTCCAAACGTTTTTGCCTGCGCGCGCCCGGACCGTCCCTGTCTCTTCTTCTGTTGGCGGGCACGACCTTCCTGCTCGCGATCGTGCTGCCCTTTATCCGGCTGGGGCGCGAGCTGTTCAGCTTCATCACGCCGTCCGCTTATTATCTGATATTGGTTTTATCAGTAGTGGCGGTCTATTTTATCTCCACGGAAACGATTAAACTGCTTTATTACCGGAAATTCGGCCATACGGCAAAATAGACACAAAAATTCGTATTTTAAAACCCGCCGGTCAGAAACCAACGGGTAAGGGCA
>CAYVIA010000010.1:8637-19028 GCA_964451485.1 uncultured Gammaproteobacteria bacterium | reverse complement strand
CTCCCTCCGCTTATTGAATGTACTTGCCGATATTTTTTAAAAAACAGCATTGTTTCTACCAAAAGTTTAACGCTTAAACGGTCCTCCTGTCAACCGGAGAAAGCAAGGGCAAAAAAACAAGAAGGAGCTAAACTCCTTTTTTGTCTTCGGTTTTATGCCGTAATATGATAATATAAATATATGGACACCCCCGCCGAAAAAAAACCAATAGTTGTCTTTTTGGCTATCGGCTTTGCCTGCGCTATTTTTCCTTTTGTCGGCGCGGCGCTTTTTTATTTTTCCCGGCATCCGGTTCCGCCCATGGATGCGGGAACCGTATCCGCGCCACTGGCCGTAGCCACTTCCGCTCCGGCGGTCGAAGTCGTGCGTAAAACCGCGCCGCCCGCCTATGCCCGGGGAATCTACCTGACCGCCTACTCCGCCAACCGCGACGCCTGGCGGGGAGATCTGATCGCTAAAATGAAAAAAGGGCGAATCAATACCGTGGTCATCGATATCAAGGATTATTCCGGCCATATCCTTTACGCGAGCCGGCTGCCGGCTCCGCTCGAACTCGGAACCGTCAAGCCGCAGATGAAAGACGTCGGAGGCGTCCTTGACGATTTCCACGCGGCCGGCATTTACGTTATCGCCAGGCAAACCGTTTTTCAGGATCCGGCCCTGGCCCGGGCGCGTCCCGGCCTCGCTTTAAAAACCTACGGCGGACGCATCTGGTACGATGCGAGCGGCCTGGCGTGGATGGATCCGCAAAGCGAGGAGGTATGGGAATATAACCTGGCAATTGCCCGGGAGGCGGCAGAGCTCGGTTTCGACGAGATCAATTTCGATTATATGCGTTTTCCGAGCGACGGCAATATCAAGGCGATAGATTTCAACCTGCCGGCCAGTACCACCAAAGCCGATATTATGGAAAAATTCTACGCCCGCTTATCCGGCGGCCTGTCCGATATCGTCAATATTTCTATCGACATGTTCGGCTTGGTGCTCGACAACGCCAAACGCGACTACGACTTAGGGATCGGCCAGCGCCTCGTCGGCGCCACCCCCTATTTCGACTATATCTGCCCCATGACCTACCCCTCCCATTATCCGTCCGGTTACCTCGGACTCGGCAATCCGGCCGCTTATCCGGCCGCGGTCCTTAGCTACGACATCAAAACGAGTGAAAGCTATTTTACGGGGCAAAGGGCGGCTCTGCGCCCCTGGCTTCAGGCATTCGATATGGGCGCTGTTTACGACAAAAGGATGATCGACGCGGAAACCGACACGGTCGAAACTGCCACTTCCACCGCCGGCTGGCAGCTCTGGAACGCGCGCAACTATTACCCGGACTATATTTTCGCTCCGGCGTCAGATGGGTAACAAAAAGCGAAACTCCGGTCTTTTTACCGCCCCTTGCGGTTTTGGGAAACTTGTGATAGGATAAAAACATCATCCATTTAAAATTAAGAGTTATCAAAGAATGACTGTGGCGGGAAAGTTAAAGCGCGGCGAAAATAGATGTTATTTTAGCCAATAATCGGATGAAATAAATTATAATATTTTCCATGTTTAATAGACTTCTAAAATCCAATTCATCGCTTTTCACCCGGATGCCGGTTATACCGGTCATATTATAATTTTTTCTTTTGGCTAAATACAACCGAATATCTTCCGCGCTAACCTCCCCAAAACAGCGGCAAAAATATGGATTACCTGATTTACGGTTTTTTGCTGGCGGGCGGTTTTTTTGTCGGCTACTGGATCCGCATGCAAAGAACCTCGACCAAGATAAAATCGGCCGAATCACGGGCGGAAAAAATCCTGGCTGAAGTGAAGAATAAACAAAACGAGTTGATGCTCTCCACCCAGGAAAAAGCCCTGAAGATCATCGATGACGCCAAACAAGAAGAAAGAAGGCGCCGCCAGGAAACCAACAATCTCCAAGCCCGGCTGGAAAAACGCGAGAATACCTTCTCGCAAAAGCTCCTCGAGCTCCAGGACAAGCAGCAAAAACTTTATGACAAGATCGGCAAGGTGGAGGAAGTAAAAACGAAAATACACAAAATCAAAAAAGAGCAGGAAGAAAAACTGGAAAAAATCGCGCGCATGTCGAGGGAAGAAGCCCAGGCAGTATTGGTCAAAAACGTCGAAGGCCGGATGAAAGACGACCTCCTGTCGCGCATCAAAAAACTCGAAAATGAATCCACGGACACGCTCGAAACCAAAGCGCGGGATATCATGGCCAGTACCATGCAGCGCCTCGTTTCCAACTTCACCACCGAAATTACCACCACCACCGTGGACCTGCCATCGGACGAGATGAAAGGCAGGATCATCGGCCGCGAAGGCCGCAATATCAAGGTTATCGAACAACTTACCGGCACGGAAATTATCGTGGACGATACGCCCAACGCCATTACCGTCTCCGGTTTTTCCCCTATCCGGCGCCATATCGCCAAAAAGACCCTCGACCGCCTGATTCTCGATGGCCGCATCCATCCCACCAAAATCGAGAGCGCCATCGAGGAGGCGAAAAAGGAGCTGGCGCTCGATATAAAGAAAGCCGGAGAGGACGCGCTTTACGAGGTCGGCGTTACCGGCCTTGACCAGAAGCTCGTGCAAATCATCGGCCGGCTCAAATACCGCACCAGCTACGGGCAAAACGCCCTTAGGCATTCGCTCGAAGTGGCCCATCTTTCCGCCCTCTTGGCCGAAGAGCTCGGCGCCGACGTTACTATCGCCAAAAAGGCGGGGCTCCTGCACGATATCGGCAAAGCCGTGGATCATGAAGTGCAGGGCACCCATCCGGAAATCGGCCGCGATATCGCCAAAAAATTCGGCCTGCCCCAGGAGATTATCGATCCGATCGAAACCCATCATGATGACCGGCCGGCAGGCCTGATCTCGATTATCGTTAAAGTGGCCGACGCCATTTCCGCGGCCAGGCCGGGCGCGCGCCATGACACTTACGAAAGATACCTGCAGCGGCTCGAAGAACTGGAAAAAATCGCCGCTTCCTTCGACGGCATAGAAAAGGCCTACGCTATCCAGGCCGGACGCGAAGTCAGGGTCTTCGTTACCCCGGAAGAGATAGACGACCTGGCGGCCCACAACCTGGCGCGGGAAATCGCCAAAAAAATCGAAGCCGAGCTTAAATATCCGGGAGAAATAAAAGTCAACGTTATCAGGGAGATGCGGGTAATCGAATACGCAAGGTAATGTAATTTCCTACGAATCTACAAATACAACAGACGCGCACGTGTTTACTATTCACGCTCTTTTAATTCCCTGACGTGCGCCGGAATCACATTCGTAGTATTTGTAGCGGATTTGTAGCTTTGTGGGGAAATAGGAATATCATAATATGCTCAAAATACTTTTCATCGGCGATATCAACGGCAAAATCGGACGTGAGGCCGTGGCCAAAATATTACCGCCGCTTAAAAAGAAACTCCAACCCGACCTGGTAATCGCCAACGCGGAAAACAGCGCCCATGGATCGGGTATAACAGAAGATATTGTCAAAGAACTGCTCGGCTCAGGTATCGACTGGCTGACAAGCGGCGACCATGCCCTGAAAAGAACCGGACAACTCGGACTCTACGATAAATACCCGATCGTCCGGCCGGCCAACTTCCCTCCCGGCGTACCGGGCCGAGGATTCGCCATTATCCCCATGGGCGGCAAAAAAAATATCCTGCTTATCAACCTGATCGGACGGGTTTTTATGCATATGGACTATGATTGCCCTTTCAGAAAATTGGATGAAATATTAGCTAATTCCGATTTGCATAAAAAAAATATATCTGCTATAATAACAGATATGCATGCGGAAGCCACTTCGGAAAAAACCGCTTTCGGGTATTACGCGGACGGACGGATAAGCGCGGTCCTGGGAACGCATACGCATATCATGACCGCTGACCATCGAGTAACGGACAAAGGCACGGCCTATATTACCGACGTGGGCATGGTCGGAGCGGCCGACAGCTGCCTCGGGGTGGACAAAGAGAACATCATCAAGACCTTTCTGACGCAAATTAAACTGCCGCATGTCATCCCGGAGAAAGGCAAGGCGATTTTCAGCGCCGTTCTGGTGGATGTTGATGAGAAAACCAACAAAGCAAAAGCCATCGAACCGATAACGAAATACGTTACCATAAAATAATTAATTTAATTCACCTCCTCAAGGAGGGAGTATAAAAATTATGAACAAAGCGACTTTAATCGAACGGCTGGCCGCGGAAGCGGCAGTCACCAAAAAACAGTCCGAAGCCATGATCGACGGGCTGGTAAAACTCATTATCAGCGAACTCAAAGCGGGCAATGAGGTTACCATCACCGGTTTCGGCACATTTCTGGCCCGCAAGCGTCATGCCCGCGGCGGCGTCAATCCCCAGAATCCGACCGAACGCATCCAGATCCCGGAGGTTACGGTAGCTAAATTCAAAACCGGCAAGACCCTGAAAGACGCCTTAAAGGGAAAAGTCGAGATATAAAAAGTAAAAATTCATATTTTATCGAATCCGACCGATCATAGATCACCCCGGTTCACTCCGGGGTGTTTTTAGTTGCCGCCAAATTTAAAACCCGGCTAACGCGTTATGCGCCAACCGGGCAAATGTTATTTTTGTGAAAAATGACCTATACGCCTATTCCCATATAGGCCAACCTTTCTCTATCGCTATTGATATTATCCCTCCAGACCGGAGACGCTCCTGTCTCCACCGTATCTTTGATGATATCGCACCCCTCGACGCCGTCCTTTGCGGGCGCGTCATACATGATATCGAGCATGACTTCCTCCATCACGGCCCGCAGTCCCCGGGCGCCGGACTTCCTGTCGATCGCCTTGCGGGCGATTGCTTCCAGGGCTTCGGCGGTGAAATTAAGCTCAAGTCCCTCCAGCTCGAATAGTTTCCGATACTCTTTTACCAAGGCGTTTTTCGGCTCGGTCAAGATTCGTACCAAAGCGTTCTCGGTCAATTCGTTCAGAGTAGCGATTATAGGCACGCGGCCAATAAACTCCGGAATCATCCCGAACCTGATCAGATCTTCGGGCTGGACCGCGGCCAGGGCCGCGTCGTTGCTTATCTCGTTTTTACCCTGAATCGAGGCCTCGAACCCCATGGTCTTCTCCCCCATCCTGCCGCGCACGAGGTTACCAAGACCGTTAAAAGCGCCGCCCAGGATAAAGAGGATATTCTTGGTATCCACTTTAATGAACTCCTGCTGCGGATGCTTGCGTCCGCCCTTTGGGGGTACGCTCACGACCGTGCCCTCAAGCATGCGCAGGAGCGCCTGCTGGACCCCTTCTCCGGAAACGTCGCGGGTTTTGGCAGACTCTTCCGACTTGCGGCCGATCTTGTCGACCTCGTCGATATAAACGATGCCTGTCTGCGCCCGGCCCACGTCATGGTCCGCTTTCTGTAGCAGGTCTTCGATGATATTCTCTACATCTTGGCCTTTATATCCGGCCTCGGTAAGAGTATTTGCGTCCGCCGTAGTGAACGGAACATGAAGAAGCTTGGCCAGGGTCTCCGCCAGCAGGGTCTTGCCTGAACCCGTGGGTCCGACGAGCAAAATATTGCTCTTCTGGATCTCCGCGCCGTCCTTATCCGTGGACGTAAGCACCCTTTTGTAGTGGTTGCGCACCGCCACGGCCAGGATCCTCTTGGCCCGCTCCTGTTCAATGACATATTCGTCAAGAGCCGCTTTAGTTTCCATGGGTTTGGGCAAATGCTCGATCGCCATGGCCGCCCTTTCCTCAAACTCTCTCTTTTTTTCCGTCTCTACCGCCAGATGGCCTACCTCTATGCAATTGTCACAGATAAAGGCCCCTGAATCTTCGGTGCTGGAAAAAAGCTGCCCGACATCCTTTTGGCTCTTCCCGCAAAAGGAACACTTGTTCTCATCATGAAACCTATCGATATCCATAATCCACCCCCCTGTTCTTAATTGTTTTAAACGCCTATGCCTGGATTGTCAAAAAACTACCCAAAAAATACGGAAAACTCAAAACATATTATATTAGCATATTTTTTAATTCCTGTCAAGCAAATAAAAAACACCAAAACGGTGTTCGCTTTTCATTATCAAAACTTACGCGCTTGTATTTGATTCTCCAAGGGCCGGCTTAATTTAGCTGATTTTTCTCCGATGGCGATTGGAGTTATAAATTCGTCAAGTCAAAAAATCACCTAAATTAAGTCGGCCGCAAGTAAACACATAAATCCACTCAATTCCCCTTGACGAATTTTAATACGTCTTTTAACTTCGCTGTGGCCGTGCAGATTACCGTATCGCCGGCGCCGTAATAAATGCGCAAAATGTCGTTAACCACCACCGCCCCGCAGCAAAAAATCACGCTCGGCATGGCTTTATCGTCCTTAGCCCGCTTAACATACTCTTTCAGTTCCTCCTCGTTCATCGTCTCTAAAGCGGAGAGTCCTCCGGGCAGAATATCGACGATGCCGGACAATTCGTACGACATCTCCGGCTCGAATAACGGCTTATCCGTGCGCCGGACAATCTTGCGCGGATCATCCAAATCAAGCAATATCCCGCCAAGGCGATAAACGATATGGTCATCAATGCCGTGATATAACACCAACCAGCCGTCGCGGGTTTTGATGGGCGGCGGCCCCGCCTCCACGTGAATTTGGTCGAAGTATCCGGGACGGGGACGGATAAACGGCTCCCATGCCGGCTCCCAGATTTTACCATTCTTGGAGGTTGCCAGCCAAAGATTACGATCGCCGAAAATCATATAGAATTTACCGCCGATCCGTTCGGGAAAAATTGCGCCCGATTTAATCCACTGATTTCTGTGTGTACTGTCCGCCTGCGCCTTATCCCAGGAAACCGTAAAACTCTTTGCCCGACCCGCCTCCCAGACAGGCGCCATCTCCCCGCGTCGCTCCCAATTTTTAAAATCGCGGGACACGGCCGAACAAAGCCGGGCCGTATCGCCGTCATAAGCGTTATAAGTCAGATAATACGTATCATCAATTTTGGTGATACGCGGATCTTCAATGCCGTTTTTCTCCTTCTCCGTCTCCGGCTCCAGAATCGGGTGCTTGGAACAAATAAAATTTTCCCCGTCCGTTGATTCGGCATAGCCGATCTTCGCCACCCAGGCCTGGCCCAGGGCACGGAAAAAAAGCCGGTATTTGCCGTTCTCGAAAAGAGCGCCCGGATTATAAACCTGGCTCGACCGCCAAGGCACGCTCTTATCCGGCCTCAAAATAGGATTCTTCTTTGATCTTTGGAAAATGGACGATAACATACTTTTACTATAGCAAACAAAAAGCGGCACGTCGACGTACCGCTTTTTGTTTATATATCATCGATAAAGTTATATTATCTCCGGAATCCTCCGCGGTCGTCGCGGCGGTCGCGGCGAAAACCTCCGCCGCCGCCTCCGCGGTCGAAACGTCCGCGTCCGCGGTCATGTCCGCGGTCGTTGTTGAACCGTCCGCCGCCTCCGCCTCCGTTAAAACGCGGGGCGCCGAAACCGTTCGACTTGCCTTTTTCTTCCGCCCACAAGCGCTTGTTTTCGGGCAGATCGAGCATAGTAAGGTTTACCCGCCCCTGATCGTCGATCTCCTCTACCTTTACCTGCACCGTATCACCCACATCGATAAAATCGGCCGGCTTACTCACGTGATAAGGGGCCAGCTTGGAGACATGCACCATGCCGTCGCGGCCCGGAGCCAGTTCGACAAAAGCGCCGAAATCCATCAGCCGGACGACCCTGCCCGTAAAAATCTCGCCGGGCTGGAATTCGCGAACGATATCCTGGATCATCTCCACCGCCTTATCGCTCGCTTCCCGGTCCACACTGCAGACCATTACCTGGCCTGAATCATCGATATCGATGGTAACCCCCGTTATCTCAATAATTTTATTGATCACTTTGCCGCCCGCGCCGATTACTTCGCGTATCTTCTCGGCATCGATAAAGAAACTGGTAATACGCGGCGCATAAGGCGAAAGCTCCGGCCTCGGGCTCTCAATCGCCTTATTCATGACGCCTAAAATCTCTAGGCGCGCTGTTTTTCCCCTCTTTAGTGTTTCTTTAATGATCTCTTCGGCCAGGCCGTCGGTCTTGGTATCGAGCTGGATAGCGGTAATGCCGTCCGTCGTGCCCGTAATCTTGAAATCCATTCCGCCTTCGCCGTCCTCGAGGTCCTGGATATCGGTCAGAATCTCCCACTTACTCATATCCTTATTCGAAGCCAGCCCCATGGCAATTCCGGCCACGGCCTTTTTAATCGGCACGCCGGCATCCATCAGCGCCAAACTCGAAGCGCAGGTCGAACCCATGGAAGAAGAACCGTTCGAACTCAGGGTCTCGGAAACCACGCGTATCGTATAGGGAAATTTTTCTTTATCCGGTATTACCTGCGCGAGCGCTTTCTCCGCCAGAGCGCCGTGACCGATCTCGCGCCGTCCGGCCGATCTTACCGGTTTGGCCTCGGCCGTGCAGTAAGGAGGAAAATTATAATGATGCATGAATCTTTTCTCGCCCACGCCTTCTATTCCTTCAAGCGACTGGGCCATACTGGGCGGACCCAGGGTAACGATGGAAAGAATCTGGGTTTCACCCCGGGAAAAAAGGCCGGAGCCGTGGTTGCGCGGCAGAATCTCTACCTCCGAAGACAGGGGTCTGATCTCATCAAGCTTGCGGCCGTCCACCCGGCGTTTATTATCGAGAATCTCTTTCGTAACCTCCGCCTCCACAACCGTCTCCACGGTATTGCTTATAATATATTTTCGTTTGTCCTTACTGATACCCTTGCTTATCAGATATTCGTCGAGTTTTTCCTTGATGGCCCTGACCGCGGCTTTTCTTTCGCCCTTGGTATAATAAACCTTGTCAAAAAGAATCTTGTTAACATTTTCCTTAAGCCACGAAACAGCCATCTCTTCCATCTCCTTTCTTTCCTTTTCCGCCTTGATCTCTTCCGGTAGTTTCTCGGCTTCCCGGATATCTTTGCGGACGATATCCACCTTGCTTTGTGCTTCCTTTATCAAAGCTATTGCTCCTTGTAATTCTTTTTGTCCGGCCATAATAGCGGAAAACATTCCGTCTTCCGGCAGCTCATGGGCGCCGGCTTCGAGCATGATTACCTTTTTTTCTGTTCCGGCCACGATCAAATCAAGGTCGCTTTCTTTCCTTTCTTTATAGGTCGGGTTAAAGATGAGTTTACCGTCAATCCGCCCCACCCTGACTCCGCCGATAGGGCCTGCCCATTCAAGGCCGGAGAGGGACAGGGCGCTTGAAGCCGCCACCAATCCGACGATATCATGATCGTTTTGCATATCGGCCGAAAGCACGGTCAATATTACCTGCACGTCCCTGCGGGCGCCTTCGGGGAAAAGCGGCCTGATGGCGCGGTCAATCATACGTCCGGCAAGAATGGCTTCGTCGGACGGACGGCCTTCGCGTTTGACCCAGCGCGACCCCTTGATCATGCCAGCGGCATAAAGTCGTTCTTCGAAATCGACCATCAAAGGGAAAAAATCAATACCCTCCCTTTCCTGTCTGGCCTCCACGACTGTAGCCAAAACCACCGTATCCCCGTATTGAACGGTTACGGCCGCGTTGGCCTGGCGGGCCAGTTTGCCGGTTTTGATGGTGAGTGTGCGGCCAAGCCACTCTGTGGTAAACACCTGTTCGCTGTTTTTCATAATTTTCGTGCTCCGGTCTGTCGCGAAAAATATAACTCATTCCGCAAAATTCTAAATTCTAATATCTAAATTCTAAACAATTTTTAACATTTGAATTTCGGTAATTTAAATTTGTTTGGAATTTCGGATTTCGTGCTTAGAATTTCGGTTATGAAAGCGCTTTTTTCGCAATCAGACGTCTTTTTACGCCTGGCCGTCGGATTAAAGAACTATGAGAAAAACTCACAGTGCTGTATATCCGAAGACCAAGGTTTATTAATAAAAATATTTTTAGTAAACGGGGAAGCGATGACGCTTCCCTGCTCGTTAAAAACATTTATTCACCGCCCGGATTTACAAAATCTCTATCGTTACTTTACCTTTCAATGTTCCGCCGCTTTCCTGATGCAGATACTCGAGCAATATGCCCAACGATTCGCGATTACACACCATAAACTCAATCTCTCCATTAAGATAACCGCGGTATTCTGGAAATCTAAATGAAGGATTGCCGCCGCTCAATATTTGCAGCAAAGAATTGTTCTTGCACCGGTCAAGCGCCTTTCTAATATCCAGGCCGGTGATTACTATCTTCCTGTATGCGAGCTTGATGTTCACGCGAAAAGCAATACCCATGATTTCTCCTCCTCTTCGGCTGTTAATGTTCGCTGGCTATCATATTTATCTTAACAAAAACTTCTGATCCTCGCTTAGGTTGGTGAAGTCATCCGACT
>CAYVIA010000010.1:5262-8537 GCA_964451485.1 uncultured Gammaproteobacteria bacterium | reverse complement strand
ATTTATCTTAACAAAAACTTCTGATCCTCGCTTAGGTTGGTGAAGTCATCCGACTCTTCCACGAGCTTCGAAGAAGCGGTCTGGCGGAAAGCCATGACCTCCACCAAGCAGCCCTTGGTGCTCTGCAGATAGCTGACCAACGGCAGATAATCCCCGTCGCCGGTTACCAGGACAATCACGTCAAGCTTGTCGGCCATCTTGATCGCATCCACGGCGATACCGACGTCCCAGTCGGCTTTTTTGGCGCCGCCGGCGAAAATCTGAAGTTCCTTCATTTTCACCTCGAATCCCTGCTGGGAAAGGGCCTCGAAAAAATGCATCTCCTCTTCGGTTTCCGTCTTGACCACGTAAGCCGTCGCCCGGATAAGCTTCCGGCCGGATACGGCTTCACGCAGAACCTCCTTGAAATTTACGCGTTTACTGAACAAATTTTTCGCGGAGTGGTACATGTTGGACACGTCGACGAAAACGCCCACCCGCTGTTCTTTGTGTTTGATCATATTTTATTTTTTATCTTCTTTTTCTTCGTCCTCGGAGACCTCTTCCGTCGTTTCCTCTTCTTCTTCCGTCGCTTTGATTTTATCCCTTTCTTCCAGCTCCCGCTCCTGGCGTTTGCGCTCTTCCTCGTCATCCATCATCTTCTTGGCGATCTTGAGTTTTAATTTAAGGGACAGGTCGATAAACGATTTCTCGTCCTCCTTCTGCAGATACTTTAAGAGGCGCCTTCTTTCCCCCACCTTTTTCAAAAGTCCGCGGCGGGAAGAATGGTCGTGTTTGTGGCGCTGAAGGTGCTCTGTCAGCTGTTTGATCTCTTCGGTCAGAATGGCGATCTGTACCTGGGTAGAGCCGGTGTCGTTTTCATGCACCTTGAATTTATTGATGATTCTTTGCTTCGTTTTTTTGTCGAGCATAAATTTTCCGCCCCCGACCGAGATATGGGCGAGGCGTCCATAACCAAGAAGGGGATTATCAAAATTTTCTTATTTATGAACTAAAGATAACACAAAGAGCCGGGAAAAGCAAGAGGAGGGGCAAAAATCATCGCCACCAAGAAAAAATCCTTAATTTTAGCTTAATCTTGACTTATAGTTTTAAAATATTGAAAAATAAGATAGAATGAATATGCGGATACGATTTTTGGTCCGCGACCGCAAACGTTTTTAGTATTAAATCCCGCCGCCATGCATAATACCCTCAATAAAACCTACAAATACTTCGACCTTATTATGGCCCTGTTTGTGGCTGTTCTTCTGATCTCCAATATCTCATCCACCAAGATCGTAGCGCTTTGGAAATTCACTTTTGACGGCGGCACTCTGCTTTTTCCCCTCTCCTATATTTTCGGCGACGTCTTAACCGAGGTTTACGGTTACCGCCGGTCGCGGCGGGTGATTTGGACAGGCTTTGCCTGCGCCGGTCTTATGTCCGTTATCCTCATGATCGTAACCGCCCTGCCCGCGGCCGGGAATTGGCCTTATCAGGAGGCCTTTGCGCATATCATCGGCCTGACTCCGCGCATCGTGGCGGCCAGCTTGATCGCTTATCTTTCCGGCGAGTTTTCCAATTCATATATTATGGCAAAGATGAAAATATGGACCAAGGGAAAATTCCTTTGGGCGCGCACCATCGGCTCGACCTTAGCGGGAGAAGGCGTGGATACGATTCTCTTTGTTGGCATTGCCTTTTTCGGCGCTCTGCCCTTCTCTTTACTTTTGGCGGTTTTCGTGTCAAACTATATATTCAAGTGCGGGGTGGAAATATTGTTCACGCCTGCCACTTACAAAATGGTCGGTTTCCTGAAAAAAGCGGAAAATGAGGACTACTACGATTATAAAACCGATTTCAATCCGTTCACCGTAAAAATTTAAAATTTGGAGAGGTGCTAGAGTGGTTGCCCGGCATGCGCCGGGTAAAAATAGGACGCTTGCCCCGCGTATGCCGGGGCTCTCGAAAAGCGTTGTGCCTTCACGGGCACCGAGGGCCTGCCCCGTTAAATAGCGGAGGGATGCCAGAGCGGTCGAATGGGCCGCACTCGAAATGCGGTGTCTTCGCAAGAGGACCGTGAGTTCGAATCTCACTCCCTCCGCCATTTAACGGGGTGAAAATCCCTCCCTCTCCGCCGATTTTATGCCTAAAGCCATCACCCATGTTTACTTTGCCGAAGAGGTCAAAGACCGGTTAAGGCCGGAAACTAAAGATACCCTTGCGGCCAATGCCGACGCTTACCGGCTGGGGAGCATCGCTCCTGACGCTTTTTATTACTCCAAGATCGAAAAAGTAACAAGGATATCTGATTTTATCCACGGCAAAAACGGCAATCCGACCAATGGCATTATCTTTGATCTATTGGCCGAACACGATCATCTTAACCTGGCCTTTACGGCCGGTTCCATCACGCACTGCTGCCTGGACATGACCCTTCACCCCGTGATTTACTATTTTTCCGGTAATTATTATAACGAAGATGAATGCGAAGAAAAAAACGCGAGATACCTGCACCGGCTTCTGGAAACGGCTTTGGCCGCCAAGGGAAACTACAAGAAAAAATTGTCAGAGCTTATCGATTTGAGCCAACTCGAACACCTGGCATATCCGGACTATATCAGTAAAAAATTCAATGTCAGTAAAAAAAATATTTTTAATACTTTTGCCCGACAGCTCTTCCTGGAAAAACTTTTCTACAGCCGGGGCGCGTATTCCGTGTTAAGGTTTCTCGGCCAAATAAAACTGTTTAAGCGAACCGACATGTTCGGGTCTTTTTACGGGAATTTAAAAAAAGACAGCCGGGGGCTGGCAGACACCTTTGTTTATCAGGACCTGATTTCGGGCGAGGAACTGAGCGCCAACACAGAAGATCTCTTCGAACGCGCCCGCTCTCTTTCCGCAGAAAGAATCGAGGCGGCATGCGATTATGCCCACGGAAAAATCGGCCTGGATGAATGTAGAAATATTATCAGGGGAGAAAGCTTGGATACGGGCAAAACCGGAGTCCCTGTCTACAAAATAAAATTCACGTCTCCGATGAAATAAGTTACGACAAACGTTGGGTACCTTTAAAGATACCTTTAAAGGTACCCAAAAATAAATTTTCTGCAGCTATTTTAAAATCATAATAAAATCAATTTTAAAAGCGAAAATTAAATGGAGGTATGGTAAATGCTGATTCTCTTGGACATGGACGGGCCTTTGGCTGATTTCGAACAAGGCATGCTAGATAACTGGCGACTGCTTTATCCGCGCACGTTTTTCGTGCCGATTGCGGAACGTAAACATTT
>CAYVIA010000010.1:3996-5162 GCA_964451485.1 uncultured Gammaproteobacteria bacterium | reverse complement strand
CGGCGATATTCTTATCGATGACAAGCCGGAAATTACCGGCGATTACCATCCCCCCTGGGAACATGTCCTTTTCGACGCTCCTTATAACCGGCATATCAAAAACAAAAAACGACTGGACTGGTCGCATTATGACTGGAAAAAAATATTGGGCATATAAATTGCGAGGGGCTTTTAAAAGCCCCTTTTATTTTAAACAAGTCTTGCATATTGTTTAATTTCTGTTATAATAATTCAGTAAAGAGCACCTGTCGTTCAACGGATAGGACATCGGCTTCCGGAGCCGACGATGCGGGTTCGATTCCTGCCAGGTGCACCAGTTGTGCAAGAAATGGGTTCGCCCCCGCATACGCGGGGCGCCCGGCGAATGCCGGGCGATTCCTGGCGGGAGCACAACCACAACATAAACACATGGCCGAAAAAAACGACAACTACAAAAAAATAACCGAATTTTTGAAGCTGGACAAGCCGCTGGTCATTTTCGATTTGGAGACCACCGGGCTATCGCTCAATATGGACCGGGTGATCGAGCTCGCCTACCTTAAGATCGAGCCCAACGGCCGGATCATGAAAGACGATATTTTCCTCAATCCGGAAACGAAAATCTCCGATGAATCCACGGCTATCCACGGTCTCACCAACGAACAGCTGGCTGACAAGCCGTTCTTCCGCGACAAGGCCGGGGAGCTTTGGGAAATATTCGGCGCCTGTTATTACGGCGGGTTCAACGCCGTCAACTTCGACCTGCCCATGCTTAAACGGGAATTTTTGCGGGTGGGTCGGGATTTTTCCTACACCAGCGACGACGTCATCGACTCGAAGCAGATTTACCATTTTATGGAACCGCGCACCCTGTCGGCCGCTTATAAATTCTACTGCGGAAAAAAACACGCCGATGCCCACAACGCCCTCGCTGACGTAGAAGCGACCGCGGAAGTCCTTCTGCAACAATTAGAAAAATACGAAGAGGCCAGAAGCCTCGATTTTATCCGCAAAATGAACAAAGCCGACAGCGAACGCTGGGTCGACAATGACCGGAAATTCTATTGGCGCGACGGCGAGGCCTATTTTGCCTTTTCCAAGCATAAGGATGAACCGCTCGCGCGCGTGGCCGAAACCGACCCCGGATTCCTGCAATGGATCCTGTCCGCCGATTTTTCCGAAGAAAC
>CAYVIA010000010.1:0-3896 GCA_964451485.1 uncultured Gammaproteobacteria bacterium | reverse complement strand
AATTTGCGAAAATCGAAAAAAGCAGGTAAAATATAGATATATGGAAAAAAAGAAAGAACGTATCGTAGGCGGAAAAGATACGGGCGGCGACAGCGCGCTCGATCTTACCCTGCGCCCCCGGAAACTATCCGAATATGTGGGGCAGGAAAAAATCAAGGAAAATATCTCTATCGCCATTGCCGCGGCGAGAAGCCGGGGAGAAACTATCGAACACGCCCTGCTTTACGGCGCGCCGGGTCTTGGGAAAACCACGCTGGCGCACATCCTCGCGGGCGAGCTCGGAGCCAATATCCGCATTACCTCCGGTCCCGCCATCGAAAAGGGCGGCGACCTGGCCGCGATTCTCACCAACCTGAGCGAGGGCGATATCCTTTTTATCGACGAAATCCATCGCCTCAACAAGGCGGTGGAGGAAATACTATATCCGGCCATGGAGGACTATGCCCTCGATATCATCATCGGCAAAGGACCCTCGGCCCGCACCCTGCGCATCGACCTGCCGCGTTTTACCATCGTCGGCGCCACCACGAAGATGAGCTTATTGTCCGCTCCCCTGCGCGACCGCTTCGGCATGACCTACCGCCTTAATTTTTATGAGCAGAAAGATATCGAGCAAATTATCCGCCGCAGCGCGCGCATCCTCGATATCGACATCGATGAGGACTCGATCAGGGAAATCGCCTCGCGCTCCCGCCGCACGCCCAGAGTCGCCAACCGGCTACTGAAGCGCGTACGCGATTACTGCCAGGTTAAGGGAGGCGGCGCCGTGCGATGCGATAGCGCGCGCGACGCTTTCGGCATGCTCGAGGTCGATGAACTCGGACTTGACTGGATCGACCGCAAAATCCTCGAGATCATTGTCGATAAATTCAACGGCGGACCCGTAGGCCTTTCCACCATCGCCGCCGCCACCGGCGAGGATATGGCTACGATTGAGGACGTATACGAACCCTACCTGATGCGACTCGGATTTCTCGACCGCTCTCCCCGCGGCCGGGTCGTAACCGATATCGCCTACGGACATCTCGGGAAAAAACGGCCGGAACAAAATAAAATGTTTCGATAACATAATTTGCGAATTTATTTTAAAAATTACAGCAAAAATAGACTGGTAGCGGGTAGCAAGCAGCTGGCAGCCGACAATTATACACGTCTGCCTTGCCCGCAAACTACTTACTGCCCGCTGCCAGCTACCTGCTAAATATCCAAACCTATGATCGAAGACGAATTACAGCTAAATGACGGCGATAACAACAACAGTCCCTATAGTATCGACGACAAAGAGGTAAAATCAGCTATAGACAATATGGACACGAGGCGGGAGGAAAGAATAAGACGGAATCGAAAAAGCGAGAAAAGATGGAAAATCTTCAACTTTTCCCTGCTTTTCCTTGTTATGATCGGCGCCGGCGCTTTTATTTATGCCTGGGCGGTCAATCTGCCGGGAGACGTACCTATGTCCGACCGGGAAATTATCGGCTACTTCGGTCCGGTCGGTCCGGGCGTGGACGGGGGCAGTTATTATTTTAAATTCAATGGCAATGTTTACTTTAAGGAAGCGAACGGTAAAATACGCAAGATTATCGGCGCCGACGCCTCTACTTTCCGCACAATCAATAAATACTACCAGGAGGACAAGGACCATGTCTATACGGCCGGCTATTTAATCGAGGGCGCGGATCCGGAAACATTCATGCCTCTCGAGTGGCCGTACGCGAAAGATAAGGACGTAATCTACGTCAATTACGTCAAAGAACTGGAGGGGGCGGATGCGGCCACGTTCACGGTCCTCGAAGGCGGCTATCAAAAAGACAAGGACCACGTCTATTACCACCACGTCGCCATCGAAGGCGCTGATTCGGAAACCTTCGAAGTCCTGAATGACGGTTATGCTCGGGACAAAAATTACTATTACCGGACCGACAAGATAGCCGGCCAGGCAAATTCATCCGACCAGACACAGTAGGCACAAAAAATATGACCTTTTCTCTTTACTTGTTACTTTTTCCTTATTTCGCTTTTCTCTTCGTGTGGACAGTTTTCAGTCTGGCCGCGGTTTTTCATATGGCGAGATTCGGCTTTAAGGGCCTAACCTCGGTCGCTACCACTTTCGTTTATATCGGCATATCCGTATTTTTACTGATGGTGTCATACGGCTACATCTCCCAAGTCGACTGGCGACAGGAAGTAACCGTTTGGCAAAGCGCTTTGAATTTTTCTTCTTCCATGTTTATGTATTAAATATGCTCTCTCTTCACCGTTTGCCGGACCAATTGCCCGACGAAAAAATCATAAAAGTTATCCGTCGCGATCTTTTTATTTTATGTAAAAAGATCATCCTCTTTGTTCTGCTGCTGATACTGCCGCTGCTATTTTCGTACTTTTTGTTCGCCTTTCAGCCCGATCTGCTTGCCGGCTCTCTGGCGCAGGCGATCTTCGTTCTCGGCGCCAGCGCCTACTTTCTTTTTATCTGGCTTTTTTTCTTTTTTTCCTTTATCGATTATTATCTGGACGTCTGGATCATAACCAGCGAGCGCATTATCGATATCGAACAGCAGGGATTCTTTTCCCGCATTATCTCCGAAGAAAAATTATTCCGCATCCAGGACGTAACGAGCGAGATGCGCGGAGTAATTCCTACCATCATGAAATACGGCGAGGTGCTTGTCCAGACCGCCGGCACCCAGGAGCGTTTTCATTTTTACCAAGTGCCGAACCCTGATGATATACGCGATACCATCATTAAGTTGTCGGAACAATGCCGCCTCCGCCATCCGGAGGAAAAATAATTATGAAATTGGACGATTTTGATTATCATTTGCCTAGAAAATTAATCGCGCAAAAACCATGCAAACCGCGAGACCATTCGCGGTTGTTGATTTTGGATAAAAAAACGGAAAAGACGGAGCATAAGCATTTTTACGACCTGCCCGCGTTTCTGCGTGCGGGTGACGTGCTGGTACTCAACAATTCCAAAGTCTTTCCGGCGCGTTTAATCGGCAAAAAGGGGGAGACCGGAGGAAAAATCGAGGTTTTTCTGCTTAAAAAAATAAAGGGAAGGGCCTGGCAATGCCTTTTGGGCGGCAGAGGCAGAAAGGAGGGGCTGGCCATCGAATTCGCGCGTGGCTTATCGTGCCTAATCACGAAAGATAACCTGGATGGGACATGGGAAACTAAATTCAATAAAGGCGGCAGCGAATTTATGGAAATCGTCACTAAGACAGGACTGACGCCTTTACCGCCATATATCAAAAGAGATGATAAAGGCTTGAGGGCGGACAACGAAGACTATCAAACAATTTATGCGGACAATAAAAAAATCGGGTCGGTGGCGGCGCCGACGGCCGGATTGCACTTCACGCCACGGCTGCTTAAGAAAATAAAAGATATGGGCGTGACCCTCGAATATATCACGCTCCATGTGGGCCTGGGGACTTTCGCGCCCGTCAAAGTTGATGATATCACCAAACACAAGATGCACGCGGAGTGGGTAGAGGTCAGCGCCGCAACAATTGCCAGAGTCTACTTGGCCAAACAAAGGGGTAATCGTATAATTGCCATCGGTACGACATCGGTGCGTACCCTTGAGGCGATTGTTTCGGAATTTCCAATTTCCAATTTCCAATTTCCAAATACAAAAGATACGAATCTAAATTTACAAAAACAGTTTAAAGCGCAGTTCAACGATTTTGATGAGTTCGTTAATATTTTCATCTATCCCGGCTATAAATTTAAAATCGTCGATTGCCTAATAACCAATTTCCACCTGCCTAAATCCACCTTGCTGATGTTAGTTAGCGCCTTTGCCGGAAAAAGCAACATCGAACGCGCCTACCGCCGGGCCATCAGAAAAAAATACCGTTTTTACAGCTACGGTGACGCTATGTTGATTTATT
>CAYVIA010000009.1:29084-31224 GCA_964451485.1 uncultured Gammaproteobacteria bacterium | reverse complement strand
GCGGCCCCACGGGCGCTTCCGCGTCCTTGGTGAAATAAAGGTAATTACTGGTAACGTTGCCGGCCGGATTAAGGGTGAAACTGGTAGTGCGGCCGGCGCGCATATTCGGCACGTTGGCCATTCCCTGCAAAGCGCCGAAAACGGAAGGAGGCATGGTCGGCAAAGCCGCGACATGGCTGGCCATATTGCCGAAATAAGCCGTATTATTAGTTAAATTAATGCCGTCATAAGTAACGGTCGTATCCATCCGCCCGTGATCCGGCGTCAAAAGACAAAGTCCCGGACGGCTGATCGTGTTAGTAACGAAATCGAGAACCGGTCCGCGCGTATCATCGGTAGCGTCGGAAAGGCCGCCTGCCGCCGTTACCGTAATGACCGGATTGGCGCCCGCGCCGCCAGGCATAACCACGATGATCTGACGGTCGCTCCAGTCGCCGATACAATTCGGGTTAACCGTATGGGCCAAAGAGGCGCCCGCGCCCGAGAAATCCACGGTTCCGGCTATGGTGCCGAAATAACGTCCGCCGATTGTAACTAAATTACCGGGCGCGCCGTTGGCCGTGGACCTATCACAAATACCCGGCCCGGGCACGACCGCAGCGCAATCCGTATCGCTTTGGCAGACCGTATTGGTCTGATTATCGGCCGCGTCGCGGCAGAAACCTCCCTCGGGAGAAACCCAGTCGATAATGGGCGCGTTTTCGCAAAGACAGCAATTGCCCACGCCGGCGCCGTAACCGGCCGCCGTGCAGGAGGCGGCGTCCCCGCCGCAATCGCAGAAGCGGGAAGCGCAGCGGTCATCGTTGGCGTGGCAATCGACGCCGGGCACGCTCGTACAATCGTCGGCTAAGCTCGTGCCGCAAGCCGCTCCGGCACAGCCGGCGCACTCTCCGCCGCAATCCGTGCCCGTTTCGGGCGGACCGCCTAAAAGATCCGGATCACCGGTGTCGTCGAAATCACCGTTACAGCAATGAGCCGCGCGCATGGTCACGTTCCGGTTGGCGCTCGCCGTATGGGCGCCAAGGTCGTAGGCGGTCGCGCGCAGCTGCGCCGTATCTCCGGGGCTGTAGCCGCTGCCGTCCCAAACCGAAGGCATCATCTCTCTTCTCGTATTGAAAGGCGAATCCGCGGCCGGATTGATTACCGGATTATTGCCCGACGGCGAGTCGGGAATAGACGTCCCATTGACGAAAAACTCGAGACGATCTATGCCGGAGTCGTCGGAACTCAAAGCGTATATATTATTATCGGGCGCGACGCAGATCTGGTCGAAATCGAGAGCCACGTTCGGATCCTGGCAGTCGACCGTATCGCCCACGGTAAAACTGATCGTATAGGGGCTGGTAATCACGCACCCGCCTACGCTTAAAATTCCGTCGCCGCCGTTTACCGCCGTTACCGTAATAGTATCACCGGCAGTGAAACATTCGGCCGCTCCGCAGGGATTGTCCGGACACCCCGCCGAAGGCGTGAATTCAATCCTGCGGCCGGAGACAGCGCGCGTACCGGCCACCGGCCCTCCGCCACCCGTTACCGTAAAGGCGGTATTATCGACCGTAGCCGCGTCGACATTGCGGCTGAAAGTGAACCTCACTTTCGCATTTCTGGGAATATTGGTACTGCCGTCGGCCGGAGCGGTTGAATTGATCATAAAAACCGGCGGCACGCTGCAATCGGAGACGCAAAATCCTCCGGGATAACAAACACCCGGAAAACAACTGCCGCCTATACACGCCCCCCAGGTATGATCCGCCTGGCAAGTTTGTGTGCCCATTCCGCCGCAGCCGCAGTTTCTTGCTGGAGTAACGGCCGGGTCGCAACCGCCACTCCCGCTCAAAGCGCCGGAAATGCGCCTGGACACGAAATCGACGATCAGGAAGGCCGAAAGAATGATAATTAAGCCGATAATGGCGCTAATAAGCGTTTTCTTCGCTTTGTCGATCTTCTGCGCGTCGCCCGCGCTCGTCATCCAAAGATAGCCGCCGTAGAGAATAATGATAATAGCGATGATGCCGACGAAAGTAAGGCCCAGCTTGACTAAATTCATAGCCGCTACCCGCGGATCGGCCACAGGCAAATTGAGCGTGGCGCCGTAATTAAGACCAAGGTCCGGCGCCTGCGCCAACGCGAAAGAAGCGAC
>CAYVIA010000009.1:27816-28984 GCA_964451485.1 uncultured Gammaproteobacteria bacterium | reverse complement strand
ACCCCGGAACCAACCTGCGCGCGGAAAGTAACGGACTCGGGAAAATCCGCATGCCTCACCGTCGCCTGCGTATAATCTGCAAAGCCGTCGCTGTCGATATCGATATCATCGCTTACCACCCAATACCCCACCGTCCGGTTAGCCAAACTCCTTAAATTGATGAGTCGGTGAGTAACATTATTACGGCCGTCGAAAATAACAACGCTGCCCGCCCTTAAACTTCCGCTCATCATTATTTTCAAGTGGGTTCCGGGGTAATTGAAACCAATCAGCACCGGATCCGTTACGGCCACGCCGGAATCGTTATGGGCCGGAGAAAGGGAAGTGATTACGGGCGGAGTAAGGTCAAGCTCACCGCTTATATAAAACGACCATTGATAACTGTCGCCGGTGCCGCTATCGCTATTTTCGTCATAAAACGACGCGCCCGGACCGATAGCGTTATCGTCGCGGTTGCCGTCAAGCGAATTATTGGCCGTATCCGCTATGCCGTCGAGCGGCGCTCCTGCCATCGGATAATTATCCCCGCTCGCGTCCTGGCAATGACCGCCGGTACAATTCGTATAAGGAGACACGGTGCTGCAATCGAGCGGAACCGGGCAGGCAGCCAGGCGGGCCGCCTCGACTTCCACTCTTAAATGGCTGTTCGCCGGCAGACAATAGATCGGCTCGCCGCAGCCGTTCACGCCGCAGACGTTATCGGAGCGGAATTCCACTGTGCGGTATCCGTTAGAAATCATGAATCTGCCCCCCAGATTACCGCCCGTATCCATATCAACCACCCGGATATAAGAATTCAAAGCGGTCGCGTCTCCCGAAACGGTGGACGGATTGACGGCCTCATTAAAAGTTATCTTGATAATGGCGTTCCGCGGCTGGTCAGGGAGTCCCACCGTCGTTACCGTTACCCCCCCGTTAACGCCGCCCTCGAGATGCCCGGAGCCGGGAGAAAGCGTCAGTGCCGGAGAATTGGTGGTCAAAGCGATATTATTCCCGGTCTGGCCGGCGCTGGCCGCCTGTATGGCTACGGCCGCGCCTGCCGCCGAAGAAATAACGGCGGAATTGCCGGCCAGGGCGGCATTGATATTGGCGGCTGTGGCCGCGGGAGTAGCTCCGAGAAGTATCTGATTGCCGCTCGGCGCGCCGCCGACAAAAACATAGTTAATAC
>CAYVIA010000009.1:24707-27716 GCA_964451485.1 uncultured Gammaproteobacteria bacterium | reverse complement strand
CCGGAACCGTCGAGTTTCTGTATGTCGTTGGACAGATATACGGAATACCAGATAATTTCCATGGGCGAACCGAGGTTGTCCGCCGGGTCGAAGAAGAACGTCCGGTTATCGGTCGAAGTTACCGTTACGGCCGTGATCCAGTTAGCCGGGTTGTCCGGATCGCTCGCGCTTTGGTAGAGCTTAACGCGCCCGTCCGCGATAATATTGGTGCCGCTGCACGGATTCGCGCCGCAAACGGAAACCGGATCTACCTCCTCCATAAAGGTAACGATAATACCGGTATTGCGCGGCACGTCCTTTTGTCCCGGTTCGGGATAAACGCTTTCAATGGCGCAATTACCGAGAGCGCCGATACCGCCGCTGAGACTGCCCGGGCCTCCGCCTCCTCCCGGCCCTCCTCCCGCCGTAAGCGACGAATTCAATTTACCTATCACGAAATTAACGATCACAAAAGCGGAAACGATAATAACCAAACCGATAATGGCGTTGATCAGAGTTTTTTTCGCCCGTGATATTTTTTCCTCATTGCCTCCGCTTACCGTCCACAAATAACCCGCATACATAACCATCACCACAGCAATAATGCCCAGAAACGTAAGCGCCAGCCGGACTAATTCCATAATCGCCACTCTCGGATCGGCAGTGGCGAAATCGATCGTATTGGTCACGAAATTGGTACCCAAATCTACCGCGTAAACGTCTTTAATATTAGTAAATAATAAAATAGCTATCCCGGCAAAGCCCAGATAGCCGAATAACTTTAAAATTTTAACAGCCGCGGCCGTTTTGTTTGTTCTCACGTTTAAAATATTAATTTCAATTCATTGACTAATCCACAGCAATATAATATTATTATAACATAAATACCAAAAAAAACACAAAGGATATGACCATCGATCAAATTATCAACAAAGCCCGGGAGAACGACCCCGAAACCGATACCGGACTTATTTCCCGCGCCTACGAATTCGCCCGCAGGGTGCATGGCAGCCAGAAAAGAGAAACGGGCGAACCTTTTATCGAGCACAGCCTGCATACGGCTTATATCCTGGCGCAGATCAGGGCGGACGGCCATACCGTGGCCGCCGGGATTTTGCATGACACGCTCGAGGACTCCGATTATTCCGAAGATGATCTGGGGAAAAAATTCGGCGCGGACATAGCCGCTCTGGTGGCCGGAGTTACGAAACTGAAAAAAATAAAGTATACCGGCGAAAAAAGATACGTCGAATCCCTGCGCAAGATGTTTTTGGCCATGTCGCGCGATATCCGGGTTATCCTCATAAAATTCGCTGACCGCCTGCATAACCTAAGAACCCTGGATGCCCTGCCGGAAAAAAAACGCCTGCGCATCGCCAAGGAAACGCTCGAAATTTACGCGCCCATCGCCGGCCTTCTGGGTGTCTGGCGCCTAAAATGGCAGATGGAAGATATCTGTTTTAAATACCTTTATCCGGAAGAATTCAAAAGACTCGAATATAAATACGAGGTGGAAAGGAAAGTGGAGCTTAATCAATATACGCAGAAAATCAAGAATATTCTGGGGCAAAAACTTAAGGAGGAAGGCCTTGAGTTCACGATCGAGCATCGTTTCAAGCATCTTTACAGTATCTACAAAAAAATGCGGACCAAGGACCGCAAGTTCGACGAGATCTATGATGTCTTTGCCCTGCGCGTCATCGTACCGACCGTTTTCGATTGCTATAAGACGCTCGGGATTATCCATTCGCTGTGGAAACCGAGAGCCAACCGGATCAAGGACTATATCGCCGTACCCAAGCCCAACGGCTACCGCAGCCTGCATACGACCGTTTTCGGCCCGGAAAATAAGATAACCGAATTCCAGATAAGGACCAAGGAAATGCACGAAGAGGCCCTTTTCGGTATTGCTGCCCATTGGTACTACAAACATGACGACGACCGGACCAAGCCGTTCAAGCAGCCGCGCTGGATCAAGGAGATACTGGATATCCAGCGCCGGACGGAAAATACCAGCGATTTCATCAATAAAATAAAATTCGACGTTTTTCGCGACCGCATCTTCGTTTTCTCGCCCAAAGGCGATGTCTTCGACCTGCCGGAAGGAGCCACGCCGATCGATTTCGCCTACGCCATCCATACGGATATCGGCAATAAAGCGACCGGCGCCCTGGTCAACGATAAAATGGCCCCCCTGGACAGAAACTTAAAAAACGGGGACACTATTGAGATTATCGTCGACAAGAAGCGCCGCGGACCCAACCGTGACTGGCTCCGCTTCGTCAAAACCAGCCGCGCCCGTGATAAGATAAGAACGGCGCTCAAGGACTCAAAACTTAATCAAATCAAAAGAATAATCCCTCTGCGGGGGAAATAGCTATTTTGTTTCGGCACGATTCCCGAAGGGACCGCGCCGATACCGAATCTTTTCCATAAATCTCTTGGGTACCTTAAAAGGTACCTTTAAAGGTACCCTAAAAAATATCCCCTCTCCCGCAATCCATTATGACTGAAAATAAAATGAAGGCGAACAAACGTTTGTTCGCCTTCATTTTATTTTGCTGTGATAATACTATTTACCCCGTTAAAATCCTCTTTAAAATCGCGCTCACCGTATTGCCGTCCGCTTTATTCCCTATCCGCTTCATCACCGCCCCCATCACCTGTCCGAAATCCCGGGGGCTGGCCTCGCCGCCCATCTCCGCGATCACGGCCATGACTTCCTTCTCTATTTCCGCTTCGCCCATCTGCGCCGGCAGATACCTATTGAGAATCCCGATCTCGGCCGCTTCCTTTTGGGCCAGATCCTGCCTGCCTCCATCTTCATACGCGACGATCGAATCGCGCCTTTTTTTTATCTCGCTTTTAACCACCGCCGCCGCCTGATCGTCGGTTAATTCTTCTTTATTGCCCAACTCGATCTTTTTGTTTTTCAGGGAAGACAAAAGCATCCTTAAGACGTCAAGCCGCAGCGCGTCTTTGGCCCGCATCGCCTCCGCGAGATCGCTTTTGATCTTATCCGATAAATTA
>CAYVIA010000009.1:11309-24607 GCA_964451485.1 uncultured Gammaproteobacteria bacterium | reverse complement strand
GCCACTTATTTCCCGCCTCTTCTTTCAGTTTGCCGATTTTTCGCAGATATTCCCTTTTTTCACGCATCTTCATGCTGGTCAGGGTATATTCTTTCTGCTTGCTCTTGCTGCGCGGCGCCGCCAGAAATTTCCTCCGGCGGACCTCGTTTATTTTTTTACTGCGCAGAAGCGTCTTGCGAAATCTCCTCAGGAAACTTTCGAAACTTTCTCCTCTTCTTCGCTTGAATTCGATCACGTTTCCACCTCGCTTTCTAGATAATTATAATTATTTATAAATTTATTTACTTTCCCCGTTCCTCAGCCGTTTATCGAGTTCGTCCGTTATTTTCTGGTAATCGATAACTTCCTGGGTGCCTGATTCCATGTCGCGCATCAAAATCGTCCCGTCCATCAGTTCTTTCTGCCCCAGAATCAAACTGTACTTCGCGCCGAGCCGGTTCGCCGCTTCCAGCTGCGCCTTTAAACTGTCTTTGGTAAATGCCTGCCTGATATTATATCCCCGGCGGCGCAAATCCTCGAAGAGGAGAAAAATCTTCCTCCTGGCCTGATCTCCGAGTTGTGCCAAAAAAATATAATCCCCGGTATCTTCCTTAAGAGGAATGTTCTTCTCCCTGATTTTCGAAACGACCCTCTCGATACCCATGGCAAAACCGCAGGCCGGAGCCGGCCTGCCCCCCATCAATTCGACAAGTCCGTCATAGCGGCCGCCGCCGCCCAAGGCGTTCTGGCGCTTGGACAAAAGCGCATCTTCTCCGTCCTCCGCCCCCTCTTCCTCCGAACTGGGCCAAATCTCGAAAACCGTGCGGTTATAATAATCAAGTCCCCGGACCAGAAAAGGATTAAGATTATAGGGGATATCGAATTCATCGAGGTATTCAAGCACGCTGATAAAATGTTCCCGGCAACTGTCACACAGAAAATCGACTATTTGCGGCGCTTCATCCCTGACGGAGAGGCATCCTTCCTCCTTGCAGTCCAACAACCGAAGCGTGTTACGGCCGAACCTTTTACGACAATCATTGCACAACTTGGATCTCTTGCCTCTCTCCCGGTAAAACTCCTCCAAACTCGTGATATATTCCTGCCGGCATTCGCTGCAGCCGATGCTGTTAATTTGCACCTGCACGTCTATCTGGAGTTCGCTGAAAAAATTATAGGCGATTAAAACAAGCTGGCTGTCGGCCACCGGACTTTCTTCGCCGAAAATCTCGAAATCGATCTGGGTATGCTGGCGCCAGCGTCCCGACTGCGGCTTTTCATGCCTGAAAACCGGCCCCATCCAGAATGAGCGTACGGGCTGGGGAAGATTGAACATACCATGTTCCACAAAAGCCCTGACCAGGCCGGGCGTGGCTTCCGGACGGAGCGCCACCTTATCGCCGCCCCTGTCCGTAAAAGAATACATTTCCTTGGTAACGATATCGGTATCTCTGCCCGTAGAACGTTCGTATAAATCCAACCGCTCAAGAATCGGCGTTTCTATTCGTTCGAAGCCATAGACTCTCGCCAGATCCGTAGCCTTTTTTGATGTTAACTCCCAATATTTATATTCGTCGGGCAGAACATCTTTCATGCCGCGCAAACGCGCATATTTCCTGTTATGCTTTTTCGGTTTCGCTTTGGCGTTTTTTTCTTTGTCTTTTTTTATCGCTTTCCTGGGCATAGTAACATTATTTATACGGCTAAAAAATTAAGTTAAAATAATTAAATTATTTTCGCCAAACGCTCTTGTCAACCCACAAATCAACGAATCAACAATTTGCCCCATTAAATAATATAGTAAATACGCCACAAAAATTTACCGCAACTACAATAAATTCCCACCGAATAATCGTTTAAAAGATTATTTAACGGGGCGGGTCTACGAATTTTAAATTATGCGTTTGATTAGTGTTTGTAGATTTGTTGATTCGTAGGTTACTGCGATTTTATCAACCGCAAAATTCATCATGTCAGTTGGTATAACTCGGCGCTTCGAACAGCGTGATGCGGTCGAAGGGCCAGCCGCGGAATAAAACCCTGCCGCTGATGAAGCTTTGGTTCACCGGGCCGAAACTGCGCGAGTCCTTGGAAGAATTGCGGTTATCGCCCAAAACGAAATATTCGTTATCTCCCAGCTTCACCCTGTCCTCGGAAAAATTATACGTTTTGGTCCCTTCCGCGAGGTAAGGCTCGTCCAAGATCATCCCGTCCGGATGCTCGGCATTATAGATCACTACGTTGCCGTTCAGGATCTGTACCTCCTCGCCGGGCAATCCGATCAAGCGCTTGATGAAATATTCCTGCGGATCTTTAGGGTAACGAAAAACGATAATGTCGCCCCTCTTCGGCGCTTCGAAGCGATAGGTTATCTCGTCAATAATCAAATATTCGCGGTCATAAAAATTCGGCTCCATGGAGGCCCCCTTGACGTAAAACGGTTGAATAAGGAAATGCCGAACCGGGATAATGATGACCAGGGAAATAACGACGATTTTAATTAATTCAAAAACAAAAATTAAAAAATTTTTTAACATAAATCCGGACTAAATGCATTTATTCGCATTATTATTGAATGATTTTAACCACAAAAAAACTGACGAACGATCTCTTTCGCTCTGTTTTTTGCCCCATACCCCGTTAAATTAAGATAATAATAATCATCAAAAAGGGCTTATACTGCAAAAATCATATGCATATAAAAAAGATTTTTGTAGCGACATTATTTAACGGGGTGAACTAATATGCGGCTAATTAATCTTGTGTATATATCATATAGGATAGCATTTAAATAAAAAAAAATCAAGTGCCTGAAGAATGTTTAAAATTCTTGCTAAAAAGAAAAAAAATAGTTATAATCAAACTAGTCCATTTCCCCGTAAGGGGTGTTTTATAATTAACAAGATCGTTCATGCCTGATTTTATTAAAAGGGAGAGCGAGGTCATAAAAACGAAGGTAGAGGAGAAATTGCCTAAAAAACGTCTGAAAAAGAAAAGAACTCCCAAAATCATCATTTATACTATTATTTTCATGATTACCTGTTTGGCGGTGTTTTCCAGTCAGGTCCTCGTTTCCAACCAAAGCTCGACTTCATGGTTCGCCAACCTGCCTATCATCAAACAAATAAGGCAGCTGGCGGAAAGCGCCGATCGCCAGCTGAAAGGCGAAGACAGGGACAGGATAAACCTGCTGCTTTTGGGTATGGGGGGGAAGAATCACGACGGCGGCAACCTGACCGATACCATCATGCTCGTCAGTATCGAACCGTCGACAAAAAAAGTCGCCATGGTTTCGATTCCCCGCGACCTGGTCGTACCCATGGAGGATCTTGGATCTAAAAAAATAAACAGCGTCAACGCCTACGCGGAAGCGGAGGCCCCGGATAGCGGCGGTCTGGCCGTCTGCCAGGCGCTCGGGGATATCCTCGCCACTCCTATCGATTATTACGCCCGCATGGATTTCTCCGGATTCGTCAATATTATCGATAAACTGGGGGGCGTGGATATCTACGTCGATAACACTCTCGACGATTATGAATATCCGGTCATGGGGATGGAGGCGGCGGATGATTACGCTTCCAGATATGAGCACCTGCATATCGATACCGGCTGGCAACATATGGATGGCGATCTGGCCCTGAAATACGTCCGCTCCCGCCACGCGGCCGGCGCGGAGGGCTCCGATTTTGCCAGATCCAAACGCCAGCAAAAACTGCTGACAGCGGTTAAAAACAAAGTCTTGTCCTTAAATACCCTCTTTAATCCGGCCGCCATTACCGGTATCATCGGCGAGATCCATGATCATTTCGATACGAACCTGCAAATATGGGAAATGCTTAAGCTATGGGACCTGACCAGAAATGTCAATCAGGAAGATATCGTGAATAAGGTAATCGACAACGGTCCGGACGGACTCCTGGTCGATACGATCTCGAGCGACGGCGCCTATATCCTGGTGCCCAGAAGCGGCGACTTTTCCGAACTGCAATATTTCGTCAATAATATCTTCTCCGACGCTCCCGTCGACCTGAAATCGAAGGTCTCCAGCGACCGGGCCACGGTAGAGATAAGAAACGGCACCTGGATAAACGGACTCGCCTCTAAAACCGCGCTCGATCTGGAAAAATACGACTTTATCGTCGTTCGCATCGGCAACTCGAGCCGCCAAAATTTCCAAAAAACCATGATCTACGACCTGACCTACGGCGAGAAGAAAGATTCGCTCTCGGTACTTAAAAATATTACCGGCGCCGACGTTTCTTTCGGCCTGCCCGAATGGCTGATCAGCGATATCAATGCCGACGTCTCCCGGGAAAAAAATCCGATCCAGCCGGACTTCGTCCTCATGCTCGGTCAGGATGCCGATACCTCCGCTTCCGGCGTGGAAAACAAGGAAAATACGGCTGACACGAATAATTAAAATGGCATGCTTTCGGCATAAATCCCAAATAAATTAAAATTAAAAACATCCGGCCGAGCCCATATTACACATCGTTGAAGTTTGGAATTTGGGATTTATTTGGGATTTTACGAATTTAGCTGCTCCGTTTCATATCGATATTAACTCCTATACTATGACGGGCACAACAAAAAAAACTCCCCTGGTCGTCATTTTCGGCCGCGCCAATGTAGGTAAATCCACTCTTTTCAACCGCCTCACGGAAAAAAATATGGCCCTGATCTCCGCTATCCCCGGCACCACCAGGGATATCAATACGGCCTCAACCGAATGGCGGGGGGTCGGTTTTACGCTGGTCGATACCGGGGGCATTACCGACCTCGCGCCGCCTGGCGCGAAAACGGCCGTAGACCCCGGGAAGATAGAGGCGCTGGTGCGGCAACAGACCGTTGATTATATGCAACGCGCGGACCTGGTCTTATTTCTCGTCGATACCCGCGACGGGCTCCTGCCCCAGGACAAGCGCCTGTCCCTGCAAATGAAAAAAAACTTCGGGCAGACGAAAAAAATTATCCTGATAGCCAATAAAGCCGATACCCCCCGCTTAAGGAAAGAAACGGCCGAATTCAATAAATTATCCCTGGGCGAACCCCTGCCCGTCTCCGCCGCGACCGGCTCCGGTACCGGCGACCTATTGGACGTAATCGTGGCCAAACTCGAAAAAACCGAATCCGTGCCCGCGGACGACGCTCCCGCCGGCGAAGGCGAAGACACCGCCGGCATATCGATCGCCGTTATCGGTAAGCCGAACGTCGGTAAATCAAGCATGATTAATGCCGTAGCGGGACGAAGGGAAGTAATTGTCAGTCCCGTACCGCATACTACGCGCGAACCGCGCGATCTCGCGCTCGCTTACCGCGGCCGCAAAATCACTTTTATCGATACCGCCGGTATCAGTAAACAGGGGCAAAAGGGGGCGAGAAACAAAAAAACGAAAAATACCCTCGAAAGAATAAGTATCGCCAAATCGCTGGCGGTTTTAAAAAAAGCTGATATCGCCCTCCTGCTTCTGGACGTGAATGAACCTGTTACGCGCCAGGACGCCAAACTGGCGGAAGAAATCATAAATAAAGGCGCCGGCCTTATCATCGTCGCCAATAAATGGGATTCGGTGAAAGAAAAGGACACGAAAGCCCACACGGAAGAAATCTACGACGCGCTGCCCTTCGTCTCCTGGGCGCCGGTGCAATTCGTCTCCGCCCTGACGGGAGAGAAAATAAAAAAAATCTTCGACTTGATTCTATTGGTCGACGAACAGAAAAAAATCACAGTCAGCGACAACGCATTAAATAAATTACTGGGGAGGATCGTCAAACGGCATCTTCCGGCCAAAGCCAAGGGCGCGAAACATCCGCGTATCTACGAGCTTAAACAGACGGGTTTCGCGCCGCCCGCATTCACGCTCCGTATCGGCGCCAAAGATACGCTCCATTTTTCCTATCTCAGGTTCATCGCCAACCGCTTGCGTGAAAAATACGGCTTTGTCGGCACGCCGATTCGCATCAAGGTTATAAAAAATAAAAAAGTGCACGGAGCACACGAAACATGGAACACGAAACACGTAACATAAATATTGTTCCATATTTCATGTTACATGCTATATGAAAATCATTGTCGGCCTGGGAAATCCGGGAGAAAAATACGAACTGACGCGCCATAACGCCGGCTTTCTGGCTGTCGACGCGCTGGCGCGCAAATATGAAGCCGGCTGGAGGCGCAGCAAAAAATTCAACGCCGAGACGGCCGATATTCCGGGGGTTACCCTCTTAAAACCGCTGACTTTCATGAATAATTCCGGTCTGGCCGTACGCGCCGTTATGTCTTTCTATAAACTCCTGCCGGCCTTCGCCTTCCTCCGCTCATCCGGCGGCGATCTCTCCGAAGTTCTTACCGTCATCCATGACGATATCGATATAGATCTCGGCAAATACAAAATTTCCGCCGCTTCCGGCAGCGCCGGTCATAAAGGCGTGGAGTCGATCATCCGCCACCTGAAAACCAAAAAATTCCGCCGCCTCCGCCTCGGTATCCGCACGGATTACTCCCAAAATATCCCCACGGAAAAATTCGTCCTGCAAAGATTCAGCAAGGAAGAGATTAACATAGTAAAAAAAATCACGCAAAAAATACCCGATATCCTGATAATCTGATATCCAAAAACACATAAAAACCACGCATCAAAAAACCGGCCTTGGGCCGGTTTTAAATATTTTTTATCGTTAAACCAAAAATTACTTTATATTTAATTTTTCCCGAATATTTTCAAGCGCCTCTTTGGCTACATCCTTGTATTGCCAGTGGGCCATGGCGTGCTCATGGCCGTTGTTCCCCATTTCTTCCCTTAACTTATCGTCCGTCAAAAGCCGTTTCGTATATTTAACGAGGTCGCCGATGCTGGCGCGGTAAGCGAAAACCTTGGGTTCCGCGAAAGTAATCCTATGGTCCGCCTCGAAACCCATCCATTCATACGCCCACTCCTCCCTAAGTTCGATCGTCCTGTCCACCTTTGCCAGAAAACCGGTCTTGCCGTGCTGAATCGTATCCGCCGGCCCGCCGACGTCAATCGAGATCACCGGTTTGCCGCAGGCGCTCGCTTCCTGCTGAATCATGCCGAATCCCTCGATGCGCGACGGAGCCGCGTAAATATCGCAGGCGGCGAGCAAATAAGGCACGAAGTCATGGGAAAACATGCCGTCCAAAAATACGATTTTGCCGCGATCGAGCTCGAGTTCATCGATCAATGAATCCTCTTCCTCGCGATGATCGGCGGCGCAATCGCTCTCCGAGGCCTTGCAGACGTATTTCCAGTCCTTAAAATCCTTGTCGATCTCGGCGAGTGCCCGAAACATCTCCTGCGCGCCCTTGCTCGTAACGTCCCCGCCCATGGTAAAGATCATTTTTTCGTGCGGCTGCACCCCGAGCATGGCGCGCAATTTCTGCACTTTGGGATCGGTCTGCGGAATAGGACGGATCTCGGCCGCGTCGAAGCCGATGGGCAGCGTTTTGAAATTATCGGTTTTCACGCCGTCCCGCTTGTATGTCTCCGTTACCCAGTTGCTGGTAGTGAAAACCAGCGGCAGCTTGCCGATTACCTCGTGATAGTTGGCCACCCAGCCGTCGGCGAGTAGCCACGGCACGGGCATCACGCCGTTCTGCTGCGGACTTAAGATTATATCGGACGCATAAGTCCAGCAGCCGATACCGATGGCTATGTCCGGTTTATAAGCGGACAATACCCATTGTTTCTGAAAACTGGGGCGAAAATGGCAGGGCATAACGTCCTCTCCCAGCTCTTTAAGGCCTCTGTACAACAGATGCCCCTGAAGGCTAAGTCCGTCCGGCTCGGGCGGATAAGCGTATAGTACGGCTATTTTCATATAGTCATAAAGCATGAAACACGAAACATAAAACAATATTTATGCTACGTGCTACGTGCTACGTGTTACATGTTACGTGTATTTTAAATGCTTCCGGGTTCGTGCACAGGCTGTTATCGATCCCGTTCCAGGCGTAACCGTGGATTTCCGCCTGCATCCTTTTCTTGCGCGTGAATACGGCGCGCGATAATGGCAAAAGCAAATCCGAATCCGCTTTCGCCTCCATACTCGGACGTTTTCCCGGTCCGGCTTTTTTATAATTAAAAAAATATATTTCGCGCGCCGATATTTTTCCCTCCCGCACCAATGCCCGTACCGCCAGGTGGACTCCCTTGTGGCGCGGATGGCCGTACTCCCCGTTAACTCCGTGCGTAAAGATATAATCGAACTTTTTATCTCTGACATTGGCTAAAATAAACTTCTCGATAACGGGAATCGTTTCTTTTAAAGCGAGCTTATCTTCATCGTCAAGGTCTGTCATGATCGCACGCGCACCGAACAATTTACAAATACGCTTGAACTTAGGCGCGCGGTCCGGGTCGGAAGCGCGGCAAAGACAAAAAATCGTCCAGTGTACGTCCGGAAATTTAAGGATCGTTCCGCCCATCCAGATCGTCTCGTCGTCCGGATGCGCCACGACCACCAGCGCTCGCTTGTTTCGCTTCAGTTGCAATTTTTTCATAACACTGATTTTATTTTAACAAAAAAAATAAAATCTTTCAAGAGCAAGCGCGTTTTGTCCGCATGCGCTTCGTCCACACGCGCCCTCTTTCGCCGCGCGCGGCTTCTCGTCTTTCACGTCTCTTGGGTATCTTTAAAGGTACCTTTAAAGATACCCAAACCTGATGCAAATAACACGCTTCCCACAACTCCCTCTCCCGCGCGGCCGCGGGAGAGGGGTAGGGGTGAGGGCCTGCGGCGCCGCGGAAAAAAGACAAATAAAAAACCTCCCGCCGAAAACGGCAAGAGGCGCGACAATCTTCGTTTCAGCGCCTTTAATAACAAAAATTCAGCGTACTCATAACGTTCCGGCGCTTTCAGTGATAGACTAGCGCCCGCATAATTGCCTAAGAGCCGAGGAAAACCTCATTTGAGGATTAGCGGGCAAAGCTAAGGAGGGAAAGCTTTGCCCATCCACTCCTAGGCAATTATCCGGGCGCTAATGAATTTTTCAGCTCAGTGAACTCAGTAATCTGTTTTCACCGCTTACATTATATGGTATTATATATTTTAGTTGTGAATAACCGAATATCGGCTTTATTGTGCCATGCTGTTTTATGGCCATATTTCTACTTGCCATAAAGGGACCATTAGTCGAATAAATACACAAGGAGGAAAGGTATTTATCGGATCAAGGCCCTTTGACAAGTAGAAATATGCTCACTTTCTCCCAAAGTCACACGACATTCCATCTTAGCATAAATACTTGCAAACGTCAAGAGGTTTAATCTTAATTAATTATTAATTAATTTTAGGAAAAAATGCCACGAGAAAATCATAAATACCTGATCGCTCTTAATCATTTTCCCAAATTCGGTCCGGTCAGGATCAAGCGGCTGCAAAAACATTTTACGCGGCTTGAGGCCGCTTTTAACGCTTCCGCCCGGGAACTGAAAATGGCGGGCATAGAAGAATCCCTGGCCCATGAATTCGCGGCCGCCAGGCGCGATATCGTGCCTGACCGCATTATGGAGAATATCGCCCGCGAAAAGATCAATATCGTTACCCTCGAGGATAACGATTATCCCGGCCTGCTCAAAGAAATATTCGACCCTCCCCCTTTCCTTTATTACAGGGGTAAACTCGACCAAAGCGACCGCTTCTCTTTGGCGGTCGTGGGCACGAGGAAACTCTCCGGCTACGGTAAACAGGCGGCCGAAACGATCGTGGACGAACTTACCCGCAATAATATCGTGATCGTGAGCGGCTTGGCGCTCGGTATCGATACCTTGGCGCATAATACGTGCCTTAACGCCGGCGGACGGACTGTCGCCGTCCTGGGCACGGGGCTGGACAAGCGCTCTCTCTATCCCGCTTCGAACCGTTATCTGGCCGAAAAAATCGTGGCCGGAGGCGGTGCTATTTTTTCCGAATTTCCTCCCGGCACTCCCCCTCTGCGCCAGAATTTTCCCCAGCGCAACCGCATAATCTCCGGCCTGTCCCTCGGTGCCTTGGTAGTAGAGGCAGGGGAAAGATCCGGGGCTTTAATCACCGCCCGCTTCGCTTTGGAGCAGAACCGGGAGGTTTTTGCCGTTCCCGGAAGTATCTTCTCCGGCGTTTCCGTCGGCCCTAATAACCTTATAAAACAAGGCGCCAAACCCGTTACCGGCGCAGGCGATATTATCGAAGCCCTTGACTTAATGCGCATTACCTCCTATATTGAAAATAAAAAAATCATGCCGGGATCGCCGGAGGAGGAACTGGTTATCTCCCATCTCGGGGGCGAACCCCTGCATATTGACGAATTAATCCGCCTGACCCGCCTGAACGCCCCCCTTCTAAGCAGCACCTTAACGATGATGGAAATGAAAGGCATGGTAAAAAACCTGGGAGGAATGCAATACGTGATCGCGAAATAAATACAGCGGTTAATATCAAAGAATTTTCAATTTTTAAATGATCATTTACCACTTGATCATTGATCATTATTAATCCGTGGTTTTTTGGTTGTAAAATAATCTATTCGGACAAAACAGCCTTTAAACCATAATATATTTTATGAAATTAATCATCGTCGAATCGCCGACCAAAGCGAAAACTATCACGAAATTTTTGGGAAAGGACTATAAAATAGAATCGTCTTTCGGCCATGTCAGGGATCTGCCGAAAAAGGAGATCGGCGTGGACACGGAAAATGATTTCGAACCCAAATACCAGATTCTGCCGGGCGCGCGCAAGAATGTCACCAAATTAAAGACCTTAGCCGCCAAGGCGGATAAGGTCATCCTCGCCACTGACGAAGACCGCGAAGGAGAAGCGATCGCCTGGCATCTGCTTGAGGCCCTGAAAATAAACGAAGGTCAGACCGGACGCATCGTTTTTCATGAGATCACCAAAGAGGCCATCCAGGCGGCCATGAAAAAACCTCGCCGGCTCGACATGGGGCTGGTTGACGCCCAGCAGGCCAGGCGCGTCCTCGACCGGCTGGTCGGCTACGAACTCTCCCCTTTCCTTTGGAAAAAGGTGGCGCGCGGGCTTTCTGCCGGGCGCGTGCAAAGCGTGGCCGTGCGCCTGATCGTCGAACGGGAGCGGGAAATAGAGAAATTCAAACCGGACGAATACTGGACGATAGAAGCGCAACTCGCGAAAAACGGGAAAGCGGCGGCCAGCGAGGAAGAAGCGGGCAAGATCATCGCCGCCAAACTGAACAAGATCGACGAACAGACGATCGATAAGCTGAAAATAAAGAACCAGGCCGAGGCGGACAAAATTTCCCGCGATCTCGAAGGCGCGAAATATGTCGTGGCTAACGTCGATAAAAAACAGGCGAAAAAAAATCCCCCGCGCCCCTTTACTACCTCTACTCTGCAGCAGACGGCCAACCGCTGGCTCGGTTTCTCCGCCAAAAGAACCATGGTAATAGCCCAGCAACTCTACGAAAACGGCCATATTACCTATATGCGCACCGATTCGCAGTTCCTGTCGGAAAAATTCCTGCGCGAAGCGCGCGACTATTTGCACGAAAAATACGGCGAGAAATACGCCCTGGCCAATCCCCGCCGCTACAAGACGAAATCCAAGGGCGCCCAGGAAGCGCACGAAGCCGTCCGCCCCACGGAGATAGGTAATACTCCGGAAGCGCTTGCGGGTAAACTCGACAATAGCCAGCTGAAATTATACCGGCTGATCTGGCAGCGCTCGCTCGCCTCCCAGATGCCGGAGGCGGCTATGGACGCGACGGCTATCGATATTGACGCCAAAGATACGGCTTACCAATTCCGCGCCACCGGCCAGGTTCTGCGTTTCGACGGCTACTTGCGTGTCTACCCGGAAAAATCGACGGAACTGGAACTGCCCGAAGTGAAAGCCGGCGAAGAACTCGGGCTTATCCGCCTGGACAAGGAACAACATTTCACCAAACCTCCCGCCCGCTATTCGGATGCCGGCCTGGTCAAGGTTATGGAGAAATACGGCATCGGCCGGCCTTCGACCTACGCCCCCACCATCGCCACGGTCGAAGCGAGGAATTACGTCCGGCGCGACGAGAATAAGAAACTGGCTCCGACCGATATCGCCTTTATCGTCAACGATCTCCTGGTAGAGCACTTTTCGCGCATCATCGATTTCCGGTTTACCGCCCAGATGGAAACGGAACTTGACCAGATCGCTTCGGGCGAGATCAACTGGCGGCCGGTTATCCGCGATTTCTACGTTCCTTTCCACGCCAATCTGGAAGAAAAATATGAAGAGATAAAAAAATCCGATATTATGCCTGAGGAAAAATCCGAAGAAAAATGCGATAAATGCGGCGCGCCCATGATCATCAAAACCGGCCGCTACGGAAAATTCCTCGCCTGTTCGGCCTTTCCCGAATGCAAGAACATCAAAGGCCTTAACGGCAACGGAAAAACCAGTCCGGAAAAGGACGCGAAAATGAAAGAACTGGAAGAGAAATACCGAGACGCGAAATGCGAAAAATGCGGCGAACCTATGGCGGTAAAATCGGGCCGTTTCGGTCTTTTCCTCGGCTGCAGCGGCTATCCCAAATGCAAGAACATAAAAAATATCCAGGACGGCGCCGATAACCTTAACGTCGACTGCCCTGTCTGCGGCAAGGGCAAGATCGTGCAAAAACGCAGCCGCCGCGGTATTTTCTACGCCTGCGACCAGTACCCGGATTGCAAAACCGCTTATTCTTTCAAACCCACGGGCGAGAAATGTCCCGACTGCGGCAACCTGCTCGTCGAAGACAAATCCGGCCAGATAAAATGCGCTGACAAAGATTGCGGATATGTAAAAAAGTAGGACAGTAGAATGGTAGACGGTAATTTGTAATAAAAAAATCGCTTTAGTCAAATCAAAGCGGTTTTTTTTATTACAAATTACCGGCCTACATGCCTACCCGCCTACCGTCCTACTTCTTCCTCCCCTTCTTCTTTCCGCCCTTGCCCGCGTAATCACCGGCAATCTCCACCAGCTTCTTTACCCCCTCGCCGATCAAAAGCAGATACGAGGCCGAATGATCGATCTTGTCTTTCAGCATCTTAATGAATTCATCGATCTTGCCGAGCCGCGCGCGCATTTCCGAGACGATCTTGAATGTCTGGCGCAGAATCTGCGCGAAATAATAAAGCGCCCAGCAGACGAAAACCGTAAAAAGAAAAACGGACGCGGCAATGACGATATTGAGTAAATCCCTGCTTGTTTCCAGCATATAATTTTAAAATTAATTTAGGTTCTTTAGAAAATTTTGCGAGTAATTGACGTATTATTTTAGTCACGCCAAATTGGGGGAATAATTTTTAATTTTTAATTTTTAATTT
>CAYVIA010000009.1:2294-11209 GCA_964451485.1 uncultured Gammaproteobacteria bacterium | reverse complement strand
ATTAAAAATTCGATCAATAAAAATTGATTAAAAATTAAAAATTTGAAATTAAAAATTTCGTGCAAATGATAGTCAAAGAGCAGGGCTGTATTTTGCGCGCGGAATTTGTCCAAAAGAATCTAATTTATATTCAGAAATCCCTCACCACCGCCTCGAACTTCTCCCGAAGGCGCTTGATCAGCGCGTTTTGCAGTTTATCCGCTTCCTTGGCTGTCAGGGTCCTGTCCCCTGCCCGATAAATAATATGAAAAGCCAGACTTTTCTTTCCTTTGCCCAGTTTTTCACCGGTAAAGACGTCGAATAATTCCGCTTTGCTCAGATACTTATGGAACCCCAGAATCTCGTCCCTGATATCATTATATAATACTTTTTCGCTGACGACAAAAGCCAGGTCGCGCGTTACCGGCGGGAATTTATCGCCGGCGCGGAATCTGGCTCCGCCAGCGCGACTGAACCGGTCGAGCAATTCCTTGATGCTGATCTCGGCGATAACCGCTCGCTTTTTCAGCCCCACTCTTTTCGCGACCCGGGCGCTAACGCCGCCGACAAGGCCGATGACTTTATCTCCCGCTTTTATTTCCGCCGACATGGCCGGATCTGCCCAGGCCGGCACGTTTTCGGTCGCGGAGAAAACGACGGACAAGCCGAGTTTCGACGCCAAATATTCGACCGCCCCTTTAGCGAAACCAAAGGCCTCGTGCCGGTCATCACCGGCGCAGGCGATACCCAGCCGCTTTTCCTGGTACGGAAGCTTATCCGGCCCGCCGTCCATATCCTCCTTCCCTTCCATCTCCGGCAGATAAACGCTGCCTATTTCGAAAAGCTTTACCTCTTCATATCCGGCCTGGTTCGTTTTCACGTTCAATATTAAATTGGGCGCCAATCCCTTGCGCAGCATAGTATGGCTGGCGGAAATAGGATTGGCCAGACGGATATAGGCGGACGGATCAAGCCCCATCTTCCTGAGCAGCTCTTCCCCGGCAAAAGAATAATTGGACGCTTCGCTCAGGGCGGGCGCGCCCGCCAGAATATTTTTTATTTTCCTCGTGAACAACCGCTCGGCCGAATCGACGGGGATAGCCATCTCCACTGCCGGCATGCGCGGCGGAATATTGTCATACCCGTAAATCCTGGCCACCTCTTCAGCCAGGTCCTCTTTCGCGGAAATATCCCGGGTGGCCCGCCACGTCGGCACGGTTACCGACAGAATGCCGTTATCGTCTTCCACGCCGAATCCCAACCTTGCCAATATCGCTTTGACCTTATCTTTTCCGATACGCGCGCCGACAAAACTGTTGAGCCAGCGCGAATCGAGCCTGATCGGCCCCTGGTTGAGCGCGAATTTCCTCTCGTCGATCACCGGTCCGGTGATTCTCGCGCGCGGGCATAATTCCCTGATTAATCCCGTAACACGCGCCAAAGCGACGGCGCATAAATTCGGGTCAAGGGCTTTTTCATAACGCATGGAAGCGTCAGTACGCAAACCCAGTTTCTGCGACGTTTTGCGAATCGAGATAAAATCAAAATTGGCCGCTTCAATGATGATGGAGGTGGTATCGGGGTCGATCTCGCTGTTGGCCCCGCCCATGATCCCGGCGATAGCGACCGGCTTGGCGCTGTCGGCGATTACCAGCATATCCTTGTCAAGCTTCCTCGTCTGGCCGTCGAGCGTTTCTATCCTTTCCCCGTCCCCCGCTCTCCTCACGACGATTTCGTCCACTAACTTCCGGGTAAAGGCGTGCAGGGGCTGGCCCAGTTCGGCCATCACGTAATTGGTCGCGTCCACGACATTATTGATCGGCCTGATACCGACGGCGATCAATCTTTCCCTGATCCACCGCGGAGACGGCGCGATAGCGATATTATCCATGGTCACCGCCATATAACGAGGGCATAATTCGGGGTCGTGAACCTTGACGCTAAATCCGTCTTTTTCGTTCTTATCATCGACATCGACTTTCATGTCAGCTCTTCCCAAGTCCGCGTAATTCACGCGCATGGAGGTATTAAGAAAAGCGCTTATTTCCCTGGCAATGCCGTAATGGCTCCAGAGATCCGGCCGATGGGTGATCGATTTATTGTCCACCTCGAAAACCACGTCTTTAATACCTAAATAATCCGCTAATTTTCGCCCCGGAACAGCTTTTTTGTCGAGTATCATAATACCGCTGTGATCATCCCCCAGTCCAAGTTCATCCTCGGCGCAAAGCATGCCGCGCGATTTTACGCCCCTGATCTCCGCTTCCTTGATGGTAAAGCCTCCCGGCAGTACCGCGCCAACCAAAGCTACCGGCACCTTCTGTCCCGGCTCGATATTAGGCGCGCCACAGACGATTTCCAATATTTCATTCTTCACATCCACTTTCGCCAGCTGCAGTTTGTCGGCATTCGGATGCGGGTTCACTTCGAGAATTTTTCCCGCGACCACGTGCCCGAATTTATCCGCTTGCTTGCTTACGCCGTCGATCTCGACCGTATGCATGGTCAGGCGCAAACCCAACTCTTCCGGAGATATGGACTTCGGAATCTTGACGAAATCTTTGAGCCAATCCAAACTTATATACATAAAACATGGAACATGAAACATGAAACAACTTGTTTCGTGTTACATGTTATATGTTACGTGAATTAAAACTGTTCCAAAAACCGCAAATCCCCGCTATTGAACAACCTGATATCGTCGATACCGTACCTCATCATCGCCATCCTTGTCAGGCCCAAGCCGAAAGCGAAGCCGGAATATTTTTCCGGATCGATATTGCCGTAGGCGAGCACTTTCGGGTGGACCATGCCGGCCGGCAAAAGCTCGAGCCAGCCGCCGTGTTTGCAGGCCGGACATCCCCGGCCGCCGCAGATGGTGCATTTGATATCGAGCTCTATGCCCGGCTCGACGAAAGGAAAATATCCGGGCCGCACCCGCGTTTCGATCTCTCTTTTGAAAATTCCCGCGATCAGCTTTTTCATGACAGCGATAAGATTCGCCAGCGAGATATTCTCGCCCACCATCAACCCTTCCATCTGTTCGAAAGTATGCTCGTGCACCGCGTCCGTGGCTTCGGCCCGGAACACGCGCCCGGGGACTATGCACCTTAGGGGCGCGCCGTACTTGCGCATGGCCCGGACCTGCATGGGAGACGTATGGGTGCGCATCACCAGCTCGCCGGCGTTATCGCGGCCGGGCAAATCCACGTAAAAAGTATCCTGCGTGTCGCGCGCCGGATGGTAGGGCGGGATATTCAAAGCGGTGAAATTATAAAAATCGCTTTCCAGTTCGGGACCGTCAAGCACCATAAAACCCATGGAGGAAAAAAGGTCCTCCAGGTCGTTTCGCACGAGCGTAACCGGGTGCAGGTGTCCCCCCTCGACTTTCCTGCCCGGCAAAGTAACGTCGATGAATTCCCGTCCGCTTTCCTGATTTTCCAGCCTGGACCTGAAGGCGCTAATCCTTCCCTGAAATTCACGCTTGATTTCGTTGGCCAGTCCGCCGATATCTTTCCTCTCCGCCTCGCCCAAAGAAGCAAGGCCGCGCAGGATCGTTGCCAACTCCCCCCTGCGCCCCAGGTATTTCTTTTCCAGCCCGAACAAGGCCTGTTTATCCTTGACCTTCTCCAGACCGGCCAAAAAGTCATCTTTGATTTTATTTAATTTATCGCGCATATAAAAATAATTTTAAATTAGAAATTGAAAATTTCAACTTATGGGTTTCTCTCATAGCTGATAAGAAAAAACTCAAGCACGGACAGGCCGACTACCAAGAGCATCACGTTCAGCCAGGTAAAAAGTCCCCGGGAAAGCAGCATCAAACTGACAATCACCAAAGCGGCAAATAAAAACGACTGCCGGAATGCTTCCTTGGCGCTGCGGAAAGCCAGGGCCTGCCTAAGCCCGACGAATCGGATCAGGAACCCGACCAAGGCGGCCGAGCCGGACAATGACAGGAACAAAGACAGATAAAATAAAACGAAACCGATCGTGTTGGTGGTCTCCGGATCGATGGTAAAAAAGATGTACGTCCAGCACGCCCAGCAAAGCAGGGACATGATGATCATGATAATAAGATAAGATTTCAGGGTCATGTATTTATAATGCGAATCCACGAATTTATGCGCATACCGCGAAAACGAATAATGCGGAATAATGATAATAAACTTTCGTGTTGCGAATTCGCATTATCCGCATTATATACCACCTTTAATATAACACTTTTTTCTATAAATTTCAAATCAAATACTTTATTTTCTTCACTTCCGTCTCGTCGTTTTTATCATCGAAAATCCTGTTGATCTTACGCAATATTTTCTTTTCGTTCTCCTGCAATTTTTTGGCGGCCAGTGACGATAAGGTAGCCACCGTCAAAACGCCGCGCCTGATATAGAGCGGCTTTACCCCGGCGGTCAGGTCATCGTCCAGGATTTTTTTCGCTTCCGACTGAAAAACTTTCAAAGCGCCGGCCGCGAGCACTTTTTTGGTCAACCCGGCGCGCTTTACTGACCTGGGTAATAACGTTTTAATATCTTTGAACATAGATAACTCGCAGGGGCAGAACAGGTTCTGTCCCTGCAGTCAAAATTTATCCTCTAAACTCGCAAATATGGAAAAAGTCGCAGTATTTGCATAATACCCCCGGCTTCGGCGGGAATTCGTTGTGTTCGACCGCCTGTTTGATCTCCTCTATTCTCTTTAAAAGTTTCTCTTCCATTCCGGCCAGATCCTTGGCGCTGCCGAGAAAATTAATTTCGCTGTTATCGTTAAGGTAATAGAACTGCAGTTCGCTCACTTCCATACCGGGAAGCGTTTGCGCCGCCGCCATCTGGTATAAAAGCAACTGCTCTTTTTCTTCGAGTCCTATCTTCTCTGCTTTTTTGGGCGTACCGGTCTTGTAGTCCACGATCCTGACCTTGCCTCCGCCAAGGTCGTCGACCCGGTCGATCTTGCCGTAGATCCGGCTGCCTCCGGCCTTAAGATTCACTCCCTGTTCCAGGTAAAGCGTCCGGGGCCAGTTGTCCTTGAATTTTCCGTAAAACCCCCGCAGGATATCCCGCCCTAACTTCCGGTACTCATCTTTCTGTTTTTTGTTGTCATACCAGTTGTCGATCCAGTTATGCTCATAGATCTCCAATATTTCCTCAAAGGTAACGGCCGCGGAGTTTTCTCCTCCGTTCGGCTGTTTGCCGAATAAATCCCGCTGGCCCAGCCCCCTTTTCTCGTTTACCAGCTGGAATAATTTCTGCAGGGTAAGATGCATGGTCTGTCCGAAACTGAAAGTACATTTGCCGCGCACCGGAACCTTGAGGATGTGGGCGAATTTATACTGATAAGGACAATTCTTGAAAGCCGCCAGCTGGGTATAAGAAAAATACGGAGGCAATTCGATTTTCGATTTTCGATTTTCGATTTTCGATTTTCGACTGCCAGCGGACAATAACGGCATCCCGACTCCTCGCTCTCTCTTTTTTTTTCCGTCTTTTGGCGTTATCAATCCGGCTTCCGTTAAAAACCTCGACGGTTTTTTCTTCCTCGCTCCGCCATAGTCGGGCGCCCAGGAAAAATAAAGACCCTGTTTCGCCCTGGTCGCGGCCACGTAGAAAAGACGGCGCTCTTCTTCCGTGTGAACCTCCCCTTCCGGCAGTATTTCCCTGACTAAAGCGTCAGGAATCGCGATCGGATCCCGGCGTTCGATGGTGGGAAAACGCTTGTCCACCATGCTGGCGAGAAAGACATATTTGAATTCGAGCCCCTTGGCCGCGTGCACGGTCATTACTTTGATCATGTCCGGCCCGGCCTCCGCGTCCGGCGACAAAGCGCCTTCTTCGCCCGCGTCTATCTCCATGTCAAGCTCGGAAAGAAACGCCTTCACGCTCACCTCGTCGCTCCCGGCCTCGAAAGCGCGGACGCGTTTCATGAATTGGTTAAGGTAAGCGGTTGCTTCCCCGGCTTTGGCTTCCGGTTGGCCGGTCAGATATTTGAGATATCCGCTGTCCTCAAGGAATGCCAGGATGACTTCGGTCGCGCTTTTTTCCCTGACTATAGCCGTATGCCGGGCGATCAGGCCGAGTACGCGGTCGATCTTCGCCTGCGCTTCCGTGCCGAATTTCCCCTTGGCCTCTTTTAAAACGGTGTAAAGCGACCACGTCTTTTTGCGGGCGGCGTAATTGAAATTGACCAGCTCCTGATAGGAAAACTCGAAAACCGGCAGGTTCAAAACGCGGTAAAAAGCGGAACTTTCGTGGTAATCGTCGAGCATCTTAAGATAAGCGACCGTGTCCATGATCACGGGCTTGGCGTAAAGCCCGCGCGAAGCCAGGAACTGATACGGCAGTCCGGCCGCGTCGAGCGTCAAACAAATTTCCTTGGCGCTTTCGTTGGCCCTGACCAAAACCGCGAAATCGCTCCAATTGGCTTCTTTGTCCCCTATCTTTATTTCCGCGATTTTCTCCACGACCCGCCTGACCTCATCCCGCAGATCTTCGCCCTTGATTACCTCGATTACGCCTTCGCCTTTAACCTCGGCTATCAGCTTTTTGCTTAATTTATTTTTTTTACCCGTCGTTCGTAATCCGTCATTTCCCAACTGCCATTCCAATCGATTAGGGTTATTAAGCTGAATGAAATTGTAAGCTAAATCCAAAATATTCTGCCGGTTGCGGTAGTTCCTGGTAAGAACGATCTCGCGCGCCTCGGGGTAGTCCTCTTTAAAATGAAGAATATTGCTCATGGACGCTCCTCTGAAGGCGTAGATACTCTGATCATCGTCCCCGACCACCACCAGGTTGTTCTCCGGCGCGGAAAGCATCTTTACCAGCTCGTACTGCGCCCAGTTCGTATCCTGGAACTCGTCCACCAGGATATACTTGAACTGCCGCCGGTATCGGGCAAGGACGGACGGCCGCTCCCGGAAGAGCTTCAGGCAGTAATTGATCAAATCCCCGAAATCCATGGCGTTATTGTCGAGTAGCAATTGCTGATAAACATGATAAGCATTCGCCACTTCGTTTATCCTGCCTATTTCCTGTGTCAGCAAATCTTTATCCGGCTTGCCTCCTTCTTTTTGAAAATTGGAAATTGAAAATTGGAAATTACCGCCCTTTTTTCTCTTACTGCCGCTAAGCATAGTATCGAGGTTTTCTTTTAATTCTTCCGCGTACTTAAGATACTCTGCCGGAGAAATATTTTCGTCTTTTGCCCGCGAAAAATGCCTGACGAGCGCGTGAATGAATTTCGTCGGATTGCCCAGAGGGCGGTAATAATCGAGGTCGAACTTTTCCAGGTTCTTTTTGATCAATGCCCATTGCTCGAATTCGTTCAATAATTTGGCGTCGGACGGCAACCCGATCTCGAGTCCATGGTCTTTGATTATGCGTTCTCCGAAGCCGTGGAAAGTCGAAATCCAAAGATCGAGATAGCCGAAAGGCAAAAGCCGGTCCACCCGCTCCTCCATCTCCCCAGCCGCCTTTTCGGTAAAAGTCAGCGCCAGAATCTCGTCCGCCCCGGCTTTGCCCTGTTCCAAAAGATAAGCGATGCGCTGGGTAATGGCGGTGGTCTTGCCCGTGCCGGCGCCGGCCACGATCAAAAGCGGCCCTTCTTTATGCATCACGGCCGCCAGCTGTTCCTCGTTAAGATTTCGCAATAAATCGTTCATGATCGTAATTTCCAATAATCAAGATACAATAATCAAACCCGTCTGGATATTTTCAAATTTTCAACAACTTCCTGAATTGCTTTCCATTCTTATACGGTCCGATCACCGCTAAATTAAGCCGATCTTCGGTAAATATTTCCCGCGCCACGCGTTTCAAGTCCTCCGGCGTGATTTTCTGAAGCAGCTTAAGATATGCTTCCGGCGACAGGATCTTTTCGTCCTGGATCGCCTGCTTGGCGTACCAGCTGGCGATATTGTCCGAGGCCTCCATCTGAATAACGAGCCGCCCCCTGATCATATCCTTGACCCTGGCCAGCTCCCGGCGATTGACCGCTTTTTTCTTGAGCTTAATATATTCTGCCTGGATAGTGGCGATCGCCCGCTCGATCCTGTCCACGGGTACTCCCGCCTGGGTCGTCAAATAGCCGGAGTCGGAATAGAATTCCGCGTCGGAGTGGACGTAATAAGCCAGCCCCTGCCGCTCGCGCAAGGAAATGAAAAGCCGCGAGCTCATGGAGCCGCCGAGTAACACCGCCATGATCCTGGCGATATGCTTATCCTTATGTCCGTTAGCGAAAGCGCGCACGCCGAGCGCCAGGTGCGCCTGATCCGTTTTTTTGTATTCGACCTTCGCCTTCGGTCCGGACTGTTTTTCGATTACCGGCTCCTTGTCGCGCCAATTAGACGCGGACCGGCCGGAGAAGTGCTTGGCCGCGAGAGTTTCCGCCCGGCGCCCGGTGATATCGCCGGCAAAGCAGGCGAAAATCCGCTCCCGGTCGTACTGGCGGCGGAAATATTCTAAAAAATCCCGGCGGGAAAACCGCCTGATATTTTCCTTAATGCCGAGCGTGTCCCAGCCGGCCGGCTGGTCGCCGTAAAGACATTCCTCGAAAACATCCCCGATGCGCATCAGCGGGTTATCGAGATACATGTTCATCTCTTCGATAATCACGCCCTTTTCCCGCTCGATCTCGGAGCGAGCGAATTTGGAGGCAAAAAGCATGTCGCCGACGATCTCAGTGGCTTTGCCGATCATGGACGCGTCCGTCTTAACCCAAAATCCCGTATACTCTTTTCCGGTGAATGCGTTATATACGCCTCCGATCTCATCCAGCTCACCCGATAAAACAAGCGTATTGGGCCGCTTAGCGGTACCCTTGAAGAACATGTGCTCCAAAAAATGCGAAATGCCGTTATTCTCCCGCGTTTCGTATTTCGAGCCGGTCTTGACCATAATTAAAATGGTGGCCGTCTTCGTGCCACGCATAGGGGCGGT
>CAYVIA010000009.1:0-2194 GCA_964451485.1 uncultured Gammaproteobacteria bacterium | reverse complement strand
GTGAGCACTACGGGGTTAGCGCTTTTATCGCTGATCTGTCCATAATAGGTCTCGCCGCTCGTAAGTTCTACCATATACCACTTTGGCTCGGATGGGGTTTCGGATGCCGGACTGCCGGCCCCGGCGCGATGGAACACAAGCCAATAAACGGAGATCATGGCCAGAATCACGGCCAGGACAATGGCTATACGCCGGTACAACGATTCGTTCACCCGCCTGACAATGGGGCGATTGATTTTTCTAAGGTCGTCACGGCTGTCATAACCGCTATTTTCTTTATAAATCTCGTCTATCCCTTCCGCCCTGTCCCGCGCCGCGCTCTTGTCCGGGGCCGCGTTCCCGGATACCGGGCCCGACTCCTCGTGATTCGGCGTGCGGGGCTTCTTTTTCTCCGACGGACGCGAGGTGGCGGTTCTCTCCGGTTTACGCGCCGGTTTCGCTTTGGGCGCCGGAGCCGGAGCGGGCCGCTCCGCGCCATTGGCGCGGGAGAGCATCGCCGCTCTTTCTTTTTCCATTTTTTCCCGCAAATTAACCGTTTGCGTAAAATTATCGGCCATATTTAAAAAATATTTTACTTAATATCAGCCTTTTACTTATCTCAATACCACTTTTTTATATTACTATTATCTAACATTTTTAAATTTTTGTCTACACCGGAATAATCACTTAAAAGCCGGGCTGTTAACACGAAAAGTCCGGCTTAAATTTCCCAATTTCCTAATTTCGTGATTCGCCTGCTGAGATAAATTTATAGCAAAGCAAAATTATGCTGTTAATATGCAGACTCTATGGCAACTCGATAATCTCCACGTCCGGTTCGCTGTCCGTTACGCCGCTATCGGTATCGGCAGGCGTCTCCGGGGCGGTCGTGTCCGCGGGTTCATCCACGGCATCGCCGCTACCGTCCGCGGGCGTTTCTCCGCCCGCAGCGTCGGCCGGCGCGGAAATGTCTTCAACGGCGGCGGTACCGGCGGCGGTATCGCCGCCGCCAGCGGCTTCCGGCTCGCTCGTGGTGGCCGCGGTTTCCGGCGTACCCGTGGCGTCTCCGCCGGCCGGTGTCGTGGTCGCACCTGAACCTTCCTCCTCGCCGCTTAACGCGGCCGGTTCGGGTACGAAATTTTGGCAGGCGTCGCCCGCGCCGTCGCCGTCGCTGTCCGTCTGATCCGGATTATAGGTAAAGGGACAATTATCGAGCGTGCCGAAAACGTTATCGCGATCCGGATCGTTCTTATTGATATAATCGAGATAAATATCGGTCAGGTTGTCGGGCTTGCCGGCCGTCTCCGATGAAGACGCAGCGGTATTATCCGCCGGCAAAACGCTTAAAGCCAGCGGCTCGGGCGAGGGCACGGTTCTCGTTTTTACCGGGTCATAGCCGGGAAAAACGCGCCCGGCGAGCGTCAACGTGCGGCCGATAAGACCCCCATACTCGGTTACCTCGGTTCTCGTCTCCTCGCCTGTCTCTCCGGCCTTGGCCTGCGCCGCTTTAAGGTCCTTAACGCGCGCCTGATACTCTTCGGTCAGTTCCTCGGCAAGATATTTACCCAGGTCCTCTTTTAATTTCTTCGAGACCTGGCGCGTTTTCTCCTGCATTTGCAGCTGCCAGGCGTTATCTTTCTCGACCAGGTCAAGATAAGTATAGACGACATAATAATAATCCGCGTCTTCCTCGATCCTTTCGATCGTATAATCCATGTCGAAATTATCGAGGTCGGTGGCGAGCAAGACGGTATTATCCGTGCCCTCTACGCTGGTTTGCTGCTGGCCGATGAATTGCTGTCCCGTATCGGTGGCCGCGAACACCCCGCCGGCCGTGATAAAGACGGCCAAGACGATCAGCACCGTCAGGTTGTTGTACTTAATGAAATGGATGGTTTTGTTGAACATATTTTTAGGTTATCTGAACCACTGATTTTCACTGAATACACATGATTACACTGATTACGACGACGGTTAATCGTCAATCACGTGTAATCAGTGCGCTCACGTGTTAATCGAGTGGTTCAGACTATTTAGCGCACCTAACCCTCTTTTTGTCATCTTGCCAGCCCGCCGATTAGGAGGGACGACCCAAGTGAGTAGCTAATTTCACGAGCGTCAGCGAGTATATTTCGCGAGGCGCCAGCCGAGCCTAATTTCCAATTTCCAAATTCTACCACCCGCGGACACAACGCACCGAGTAGCTAGGCGTCTT
>CAYVIA010000008.1:32975-34902 GCA_964451485.1 uncultured Gammaproteobacteria bacterium | reverse complement strand
AAAAAGCAACATCAAATAATGCCGCTTTTAGACTAAAATTTACGGAATATTTATTTCTTTATTTTATCCGTCATCTCTTTTAGCTCCTCATCGCTGAAAAAATCGATAATCACCTGGCCGCCTTTGCCGCGGCGCCTGATCTCCACTTTCGTGCCGAAAAACTCGCGGAAAGCGAACTCCTTGTCCTTGTCGGCGTAATTGATCTTGATCCTGGCCGCCTTGGTGCCGCCCATGCGTCTCGCCGCCTGGTCCGTGTCGCGCACCGACAGGTTGTTGTGCATGATCTTCCGGTAGAGATTCATTTGTTTTTCCTCGGAATCGAGACCAACAAGATATTTGGCATGTCCTTCCGTGAGCTTGCCGTCGATCAGGGCCAACTGGATTTCCTCCGGGAGATTGAGCATGCGCAAAGTATTGGTAACCGAAGGTCTTGACCGCCCCACCTGCCGGGCTACGTCCTCCTGCGTAAGGTTAAACTCATTTATCAATTTTCGATAAGCGGCTGCCAGTTCGATCGGATTAAGATTTTCGCGCTGGATATTCTCGATCAAAGCGACTTCGAGTTTCTGCTTTTCGTCGGCGTCGCGGACAACGACCGGCACCTTGGAAAGGCCCGCGGCCCGGGCGGCGCGCAGACGGCGTTCACCCGCGATCAGCTCGAACTGCCCGTTCTTATCACGGCTCGCCAAAAGCGGCTGAATAACGCCGTGGTCCTTAACCGATTTGACCAAATCTTCCATGCCGACGTCAGTGAATTTCTGCCGCGGCTGCAGCGGATTCGTCTTTATCTCATTGACATCCACTTCATATACCGTGTTCTTGTCTGACGCATCGTCATTACCGCTCCCGACCGATACCGGCCGTTTCTCCCCGGGACGCGCATCCGCGGCATTAGCGTTTACTTTTGAAGGTATCAGGGACCCCAGCCCCCTGCCTAATCCGTTAGCCATATAATTAAATTTTGAATTTTGAATTTTGAAATAATGCTTTAATTTTGAATGTTTCAAATATTAAATCATTAAAAATTGTTTCAAAATTAAAAATTCTGAATTAAAAATTAAGTATTATTCTCAAGATCGATCAACTCCCTTGCCAATCTCTCGTACGCCTTGCCGCCCTTCGAGCTCGGGTCATAGTGCAGGATGGAGCGGCCGTAGCTCGGAGCTTCGGCCAGGCGCACGCTTCTCGGGATGACCGAACGGAAGACGCGGTTGGGGAAATACTGATACAACTCGTTCATGACGGAAGAAGACAGGCGGTTGCGCTTGTCGAACATGGTGATGACCGCGCCCATGATTCCCAGTTCCGGTTTGAGATTCGACTGTACCAGACCGATCGTTTCCAAAAGCTGCCCCAGCCCTTCAAGGGCGTAATACTCGCTCTGGATCGGGATCAGCACTTCGTCGGCCGCCACCAAGCTGTTAACGGTCAGGAGCCCGAGCGAAGGCGGACCGTCGATAATTATATAATCGTATTCATTCTTAATATCTTCAAGAATCCGCGCCAGCCGGAATTCTCTGTCCTCCATATTGACAAGTTCGATACCGGCTCCGGCCAGGCCGATAGTGGCCGGCGCCACGTTCAGTTTATCCTGCAGAGTATGTTTTACTACAGTGTAAAGCGGCTGTTCTCCGATCAGGGCCTCGTATAGGCCATGAGGCAAATTCTTATGATCGATGCCGATACCGGAAGTGGCATTGGCCTGGGGGTCGATATCGACCAAAAGAACGTCCCTGTCCAGATATGCCAAATAAGCGCCCAGGTTAACGGCGGTAGTGGTCTTGCCCACTCCTCCTTTTTGGTTGACAATGGAAATAATTTTTCCCATAATAAGCTAAAATATCAAATACTCGTATCATTATATCATCATTATACCCCTATATCGAAATTTTGACAATTTTCATGCCTTACATTATAATAAAATTAC